>JAHFTI010000073.1 GCA_023265535.1 Opitutaceae bacterium | reverse complement strand
GGAACTCAGGCTCGGTATCCCCTTTTCGGATACGCTGCGCTGCGTCCGCGCCGACGGCAGCCTCTTCTGGGGGCGCATCCAGCTTCACTCCGCCCCGGCCGTCGCCACCGCACAGCCCACCTGGTGCCTCTCCGTCGAGGACGTCGACCTCCCGCACGAGGCCCTCATCCGGCTGCGCCAGCAGGAGGAGCAGTACCGCCTGCTCGCCGCCAACAGCCGCGACATGATCCTCATGCTGCGCTTCGACGGCACCTGCACCTACGTCTCCCCCGCGCTGGGAACCATGCTCGGCTTCGACCACGAATACCTCCTCAACCGCCCCTACGAGACCCTTTTTCACCCCGAGGAGGCCGAACTGCTGCGCCATGTGCTCGGGCGCCATCTCCAGAAACAGGCCGAGAACCTCTTCACCCACCGCCTGCGCCGCGAGGACGGCACCTATGTCTGGTGCGAGACCACGACCCGGACGATCTGGGGCATCGAGGGCCAGCAGCCCGGCTCGCTCATCGCCATCACACGCGACATCAGCAAGCGCCGCAGCGCCGCGCGCGAGCTCCAGGAGATGCACCTGCTGCTCAGCTCCGTCTTCGATTCGGTCCCCCTCGGCCTCTGCATCACCAGCTCCACGGGGCGCATCGTCCAGGCCAACCAGGGCTTCGCTCGCCCCCTTGGCTACGAACCCTCCGAGCTCTGCGGACGCATCATCGGCAACCTCCTCCCCTCCGACCTGCTGGCCCCCGGCCCGCACACCGGGAGCTGCCAGCGCGCCAGCGGCGAGACCTTCCCCGTCAGCCTCACCGCCACGGTCCTCAGCGAGGGCCTCGAGGGCAACACCCTCATCACCCTCGAGGACCTCACCCAGCGCCTCACCCTGGAGGCACGCCTGCGCGAGGCGGAGCGCCTGGAGAGCCTCGGCACCCTCGCCGGCGGCGTCGCACACGACTTCAACAACCTGCTCGCGATCATCCTCGGCTACGCCAGCCTGCTGCCGCAGGCCGCGCCGGGCAATGAGCGCGTCGGCGAATACGGCGCCACCATCATCGAGGCCGGCCGCCGCGGCGCCGACGTCGTGCGCCAGCTCATGCTCTACGCCAACCAGCACGAACCCCTGCTCTCCGACACCGACCTCCAGACCCTGCTCGCCAACATCCTGGTGCATTCCGCCGAGGGCTGGCCCGAGCGCATCCGGCTGGAATGCGACTACGGCGCACGCCGCCACCGCCTCTCCCTCGATCCCGACCAGTTCAGCCGCTGCATCGAGCACCTGCTGCGCAACGCCCGCGAGGCCATCGCCGGCCAGGGAACCGTGCAGCTGCGCACCGCCGAGCGCCCGCCCACGCCGGGCGAGAGCAACCACCCCGCCGGCTGGCTGGAAGTCTCCGTGATCGACGACGGCTGCGGCATGGACGAGGCCACGCGCGCCCGCATGTTCGAGCCCTTCTTCTCCCGCAACAAGGGCGCCGAGGTCCGCGGCCTCGGGCTCGCCATCGTGCACGGCATCGTCCAGGCCCACCGCGGCCGCGTCGAGGTCGAGAGCAGCCCCGGACGCGGCACCCGCGTGAGCATCCTCCTGCCCCTGCCCGCGGAGCCCGCCGCCCCCGCCTCCGGCTCCGCGACGCCACAGGCGTATCCAAGTTCCAACGACAAGGCAGCCGGCGCGGGCGCCGGCATCCTGCTCATCGAGGACGAGCCCGACATCGGCCGCCTCTGGCAGGAGCTGCTCACGCGCCAGGGCTGGACCGTCTTCTGGGCCCGCGACGGCGCTCAGGCCCTCGCCCTCTTCGAGCTCCACGGAGAACGCATCCGCATCGTCTTCTCGGACATCGGCCTTCCCGGCGACCTCAACGGCTGGGAGCTCGCCTCCCGTTTCCGCGCCGCCCGTCCCGCACTGCCAATCATCCTTGCCAGCGGCTACTTCCAGCGCGGCGCCAACACACGCTGCGCCATCAGCGATCCCGTGGCCCTCATCGACAAGCCCTACCAGATTCCGGACGTGCTCGAGCGCCTCAACCAGATGCTTGCCTTGGCCGGCTGAGGGCGCCGCGCCCGCCCCGGCCGCCCGGAGAAATTGTTTTGCCCAGAATCCCCGCCGCCCTCATCTCATAGCACACCCGCACCGCGGAGCCTCCGCCACACCGGCAGGCAGGCCCCCGCACCGCCCTCCCCGCCGGATCCGAACCATGTCGCTCGAACGCATACTCGTCATCGATGACGAGCCCCTCATACAGAAGGTTCTGGGCGAGCTCTTCCAACGCAGGAAACTCACGGTCACCCTCGCCAGCTCGCTCACGCAGGCGCAGGCGATCTGCGAGAAGGAAACCTTCGACCTCATGATGGTCGACGTGCGCCTGCCGGACGGCGACGGCATGCAATTCCTCGAGCAGGCCCGCAGCATGCCCGGCGAGCCCCTCATCGTGATCATGACCGGCCACGCCTCCATCGAGAGTGCGGTCGCCTGCATGCGCAACGGCGCCTTCGACTATCTCATCAAGCCTTTCTCCCCCGGCCAGATCGAGATCATCATCAAGAAGGCCGAGTCCTACCGCCAGCTGCTGAAGGTCAACCGCTACTTTTCCGAGATCGAGGGCGCCGACGAAAAGGAACTGCTCGGCCGCAGCCCCAGCATGCTGCGCCTGCGCCAGCTCATCGAGCGCGTGGCTCCCACCGACGCCACCGTCCTCATCAATGGCGAGAACGGCACCGGCAAGGAGATGATCGCCCGCGAGCTCTACCGCCGTTCCCCGCGCCGCAACGAGCCCTACATCAAGGTCAACTGCGCCGCCCTTTCCGAGAACCTCATCGCCAGCGAACTCTTCGGCCACGAACGCGGCTCCTTCACGGGCGCCACCGAACGCCGCGAGGGCCGCTTCGAGCTCGCCAACAAGGGCACCCTCCTGCTCGACGAGGTCAGCGAGATCCCGCCGAACCTCCAGGCCAAGCTGCTGCGCGTCCTCCAGGAGCGCGAATTCGAGCGCGTCGGCGGCACCAAGACCATCAAGGTCAATGTGCGCATCCTCGCCACCTCCAACAGGGACCTCACCCAGGTCGTCGCCAGCGGGGAATTCCGCCAGGATCTCTACTACCGCCTCAACGTCTTTCCCATCCAGGTGCCCCCGCTGCGCGAGCGCCCCGAGGACATCATCCTGATGGCGGAAACCTTCCTGCAACGCTTCGCCCGCAAGCATGGCCTCAAGCTGCCCGGTTTCAGCGACCAGGCACTGGCCCTGCTGGCCGCCTACTCCTGGCCGGGCAACGTGCGCGAGCTCCAGAACACCATCGAGCGCGCAGTGATCCTTTCGGAGAACGGCCGACCCGTTTCGAGCAGCGCCCTGGGCCTCCCCACCCTGTCCCGCCCCCTCGCCCCCTCCGCCGCAAGTGCCGCTCCCGCACCTGCCTTGATTCCGCAGCAGTCCCCCTATATCGCCACGCAGCAACCCGAGCCCCCCGCCCCCGCCCCGGCACAGTCCCCGGCCCCCATGTCGGCCACGGCTCCCTTGGCCCCGCCCCCCGTGCAGTCCGCCGCGCCCGCCATTCCCGAGGCACCTCCCGTGTCCACCCCGGCTCCCAACCGCGAAGCGTCCGGCCCCATGGTCGCCGAGCAGGCCCCCGTCCTTTCTTTTCCGTCCGGCAACGGCGCACCCGAGAGCTTCACCCCTTACTCGCCTCCTCCCGTCGCCCCCATTTCCCAAAGTCTCCCGCCGCTGCAGGCCCCGGGAGAGGTGCTTGCCTTGGATGAACTTGAGCGACGCGCCATCCTGCGCGCCCTCAACGCCACCAGCGGCAACCGCACCAAGGCCGCCGAGATGCTGAAGATTTCCATCCGCACGTTGCGCAACAAACTGCAGGAATACCGCGAGGCCGGCCTGCTCGCGGGCACCGGCCTCGAAGGCCCCGCCGACTAGGCCACCGCCCACCCACCGCAGCCCCGCTTCCGATCGCGCCTTGCACCAGCCGTGGCTGTCCCGCCACGGCTTTTTTATGCTTTCCTTACAGGCCCCGCCTCGCGCCATGCCGGGGTGTCCCAGCTCCCCCGCGCCGGAGCCATTACATTCTTGTCCAATTGAATCTAAATCATGCCGGAGGCGCGCCGATACACACACAGGCCCAGCCACCCTACCCCTTTGAATTTGAACCATTCTGGTGGGGGAAAACCATAAATCTTACGCCAAACGCGCCGATACCCACAGGAGTTATCTCGCGCTCATTCACCCATCGTTATGCCCACCATCGACTCAATTAGTGAGGACATCTTCCAGGAAACAATGAACCGGGCCGTGCAGGATGTGTTCCGCACCATGCTCAGCAGTTCAGCCAACTTGGTCCACGGCAGCGGTGCGGCGTCCTCGGATGGCGCACCTTGGAAGCATCCCGTCGACCTCTCCGGCGCCCAGATCGTGGGCACCGTCGGTTTCATCGGGGACATCAGCGGTCTCATCTACCTCTACTTCAGCGCCGACTTTTCCAAGTTCGTCGCCAGCCAGATGCTCGGCATGAGCCTGCCCGAGGTGGAAGCCTCCGGTGACGAGGTCGTGAACGACGCCATCGGCGAGATCACCAACATGACCGTGGGCGGTTTCAAGAACCAGCTCTGCGACCAGGGCTTCCCCTGCCGCCTCACCATCCCCTCTATCCTCAGGGGCAGCAATTTCTCGATCGAGCCCGTAAGCGGCGCCACTCGCCGCACCTACACTTTCGAGGTGCAAGGACACCACCTTGTCACCGACCTCCTCATGAAGAACAGCGATTGAGCAGCCAACCATTTCTACGCACATGCGCTACA
Organism: Opitutaceae bacterium; assembly: GCA_023265535.1. GTDB lineage: Bacteria > Verrucomicrobiota > Verrucomicrobiia > Opitutales > Opitutaceae > MWDT01. Next base: position 7,003 of record JAHFTI010000073.1, on the reverse strand, counting down.
AGGTACTCACCGTCGACGACTCCAAGACCGTCCGAATCATCGTTCGCAAGGCTTTCAAACCCTACGACGTTGAGATCATCGAAGCCGCCAACGGCGTCGAGGGTCTCGCAATGGCCGGCAAGGAACAACCGGATGTCATCCTCCTCGATATCACGATGCCCGTCATGGACGGCGTCGAGATGCTCACGAAGCTGAAGTCCGACCCGGAGCTCAAAGGCATCCCGGTCATCATGCTCACGGCCGAAGGTGGCCGCGACAACGTGCTCAAGATCGCCAAGATCGGCGTTCGCGACTACATCGTGAAGCCCTTCAAGGAGGAGCTCCTCGTTGAGAAGGTCGGCCGCATCATCGATCTCAAGCCCATCACCGACGGTCCCACCAAGACCAAGTCCATCCTCGATCCGTGCTCGCTGCTCGTCGTCGAGGACAAGCCCGCCATCATCCAGCAGATCCAGGAGGGTCTCAAGCACACCCCGTGGAAGATCCATGGCGTGGGCGCCACCGGCGAGGCCATCGATTTCCTCAGCAAGAACACGCCCGATCTCATCATGATCTCGCTGTCCCTGCCCGAGGAGGCCGCCTTCACGCTCTTCCGCCTCATCCGCGCCAGCGTCAAGACGAAGTACACCCCGATCTTCGGCCTCTGCGTCAAGACAGAGACCAACACCCAGCAGATGGCCCAGCAGGTGGGCTTCACCTCCATTGTCACCAAGCCGCTCGATGTCCCCGACCTCGAAGCCAAGGTGGCCAAGGCGATGAACCTCGACACCTCGCGCCGCTACTTCGCCATCGAGGGCGAGTTCTTCGTGATGAAGCTCCCCGAGAGCACGACCACCGTCGTAATCAACGAGGTCTCCAATTACCTCAAGCCCAAGGTCTCCGAGGCCGTGGATTCCGGCATCTGCAAGGCGATCATCGACGTGAAGGAAGTGAAGTCGCTGAACATGAATATCATCAAGCTTCTCTTCCACACGATGCAGACCTGCCGCGAGCTGGCACTCCAGTTTGCCCTGGTTGGCAACGAGACGATCTCCGCGGAGTGCAAAGGCTTCGAGGATACACGCAACTGGTCCTTCTTCTCCTCGGTCGACGATGCCAAGGCCAGCCTGACAAAGGCTGTCGCGGCGCCTGCCTGACCTGCCCACATCTTCCGGCACGGCAGTTCGTTCGGAAACAGCTGACGTGCCGGCCCTGCGATACGCCCCCGCCCACTCCGTGGGTGGGGGCTTGTTTTTTTCAGGGGGGGCGCACCGCTCCTGAAAAGACCATTCAAGTTAACGTGCCGACGGACGATACTTCATGCAGGCAAGACCAGGACAATCCATCCAAAATGGATTGGAGAAATTCCCATGACCTTTAAGTCCCGCAGCGCGCTGGACGGCATCGAGCGGCTTCTCCGCTTGTTCTCGCTTGTCCTGCTCCCTGCGCTCGGAACTGAGGCCTCGACGTCACTGCACCGGCCACACCAGCCCGCCAACAACACCCAGGCGGGGAACTTCGATCAGGCAACCGAGCCTGTCTCACGTCCGTATCTCACGGTCGCGAGTTCCCCACCCCTGCGTGTGAAGGCGCCCCTGCCACCTCCGGCCTACGACGTCGAAGCCTCGCCTCCAGGCAACAGCGCTCTCGACGAGAATGCCCTGCCGCCGCCGCCCCCTGTCGCACAGGAACGCATGGAAGCAGTGCCAGGCACCGCTCCCAGGCTTCCCACCCGGCAGGAACAGCAGCGCAGGAAACAGGAGGAGGAGATTCCCGCCATCCTGCCCGACGACCTTCGCAAGGAAGTCAGGCCGGAGGACGTGATCCCCTTCTTCCTCTTCCCGAAGAACGGCGCCCAGGTCGGCGTATCTGTACAGATGCCCGCCCAGCCACCGGCCCCGACGCAGGTTCCCAGCTCCGCCACCTACAGGCAGGAATAGCGCACCGCGCATTTTTCCCTTAAGGACAGGCACTTTTGAGCTGATTCCATGATGGGACGTCCCCGCGCAACCGCGGGGCGTCCCGATCCAGCATCGTGCACCCAAGACGTATCCGACTTTTCACTACCAGTCTCGCCTGCGGCCTCGCACAGGCGCTCTTCGGCGCGCCCTCCCTGAACGCCGCCGAGACGGCGGCCAGCAAGGACACTCCACCGCCCGAGCACGCCTCGCTTGAGACGCAGCCCCTGGTGGACACCAGCGCGGCAGAGGGCAAGGCGGAGGCCCCCCCCGACGCCAAGGCCGAACCGGGCCCTTCTCCGGCCGCAGCGCAGGACACCCACGCGCCGGCCGCGGCCCCCCTTCCCGCAAAGCAGGCGGCACCCGGGACTGACCCCGCCGGGCCGGAACCCCATGGACCCGCTCCCGGCCATGCTGTGGAGCCGAACGCCAAGGACCAGGACCACTCCGCCACCGTCGAGAAGCCCCACCCCGCCACCAAGGCAGCCGATCCGCACGCCCCCGGAGCGAAGGCCGAGACTGCCGACGCGCATGCCGCATCTGCTCACGCCAAGCCCGCTGAGGCAGGCGAGGACGCCCACGGGGAAAACAAGGGAGTGCCGGAGGAGATCATGAGCCTGCAGTCCGCGGAGCTCATGAAGTATTCGGACAAGGCCTACGAGGACGGGCGCTACGACACCGCCCTCATCGGCTATCGCCAGCTGCTCACGCACAAGATGCCCAAGGCCAAGATCAGGGCGGCCCTCCTCGGTTTCGGCCGCACCCTCAAGAAGCAGGGCGAACTCACCAAGGCGGTCGCCGTGTTCGAACGCCTCATCAAGGATTTTCCCGCCGAGGCCGACACTCCCGAGATCTACCTCGACCTCGGCCGCTGCCAGCGCGCGCTCGGCGCCTACAAGACCGCCATCACGCGTTTCTACAGCGTCATCAACTCCACGATCAAGCTGACCGAGGACGGCGCAGCCCGCTACCGGCAGCTCGCCAAGACCGCGCAGTTCGAGATCGCGGAAACCTACTTCATGTCCGGGGACTACAAGGAGGCCATGCGCTTCTACTCGCGCCTGCGCCTGCTCGACCTTCACCCGACCGACCGTGCACGCGCCCACTTCAAGGCCGCCTACTCACAGCAGCTCGCTGGAGACAACATAGGGGCGATCACGCAGCTGCGCTCCTTCATCGAGCTCAATCCCGACGACGAGAACGTGCCCGAGGCCCGCTACATCATCGCGGATGCCCTGCGCAAGCTGGGCCGCAGCCAGGATGCGCTCTTTGAGGCGCTCGAACTCCTGCGCACCGAGCGCACGCGCACGGCACAGGACCCGAAACGCTGGGCCTACTGGCAACGCAAGACCGGCAACCAGATCGCCAACGAATTCTACAACCAGGGCGACACCAGCAGCGCACTCATGATCTACCTCAGCCTTCTCGAGCTTTCGAGCGAGGATGGCTGGAGGGCCCCCATCCTCTACCAGATCGCGCTCTGCCAGGAACGCCAGGGACGCAAGGACAAGGCCATCGAGAACTACAAGACGATCCTTGACATCGCGGCCGCCCACAAGGGGGATGATCCTCGCAAAGTCGAGCTCGCAGACCTCGCCCGCATGTCGACCTGGCGCCTCAGCCAGATCGAGTGGGTGCACAATGCCGAGCAACGCCTCAACAGCCTCCTTCCCAACATCGATCCCGAGGCACAGCCTTCAGCCAACGCCCCCGCCACCAAATGAGCCCGTCGGAGACGATCCACCAGCACCTGCAGATCTGCGACGAAATCCATCAGCTCAGCCTCGAGGAGAACCGGTTCCTCAAGCAGCAGCAGCGCGCCCCTGACGCCGAGTTGCTCGACCGCAAGCGGGCCCTCCTCGCCAGCCTCGAGGGCAGCCTGGCCGCCCTGAAGGCGCTGAACATTTCGCTGGCCGCACAGGCCCCCGCGCGGCCCGGCATCGACAAGGCCCTGATGGAAAAGGCGCGCTCGCGCATCATGCAGATCCTGCACCTCGACCGCGAGAACGAGCAGCTGCTCTTCCGCTACAGCATGGGTGCCGCGCGTCCCGCCGCCACTCCCCCGCCGCCCTCGCAATTGCAGAAGCTCTACGGTCCGCGCCTCTAGGCGGAGACCGCGGCCGGGGCCAGGCGTCCGCTCAGGAAGCGGTCCCGCTTGGAAAGATCCTGCAGCGAACGTGCGTCGGCAAAGCCCGCCGACTGCATGAGCGCCAGCAACGCAGCGTGCTGGGCGATGCCCGTCTCGAGCGCAAGAAGGCCACCTGGTTGCAGGAAGGTCGCCGCCCCCGAGATGATGCGCCTCAGGTCGGCCGTGCCCGCCTCCGGTGCGACCAGGGCCGACCGGGGCTCGTGTTGGCGGACCTCAGGCATGGCCTCCGCGCTTTCCTGCTCGGTGAGGTAGGGCGGATTCGATACGATGAGATCGAAACGCAGGCCCGCCTCCAGTTGGGCATACCAGTCCGAGTTGTGGAAGGTCACACGCGCGGCCAGGGCGAGGGATGCGGCGTTCTCGGCGGCGAGCGCCAGCGCGTCGGCGCTCGCATCCACGGCATGGACCGTGGCATTCGGAAGGGCCGTGGCCAGGGCCAGGGCGATGCAGCCCGTTCCTGTACCCAAATCCAGGATACACAGCGGGGCCGCCTTGTCCGCCACCTGGGAAAGCACGTGCTCCACGAGTTCCTCCGTCTCCGGACGGGGGATGAGCGCACGCCGGTCGCACCTGATCTTGAGGCCGAAGAAATCCGTGTCGCCGACGACGTAGGCAAGCGGCTCGCGCAGGGAGCGGCGACGCACGAGGGGGCGCACCTTCTCCAGCTCGGGCTCCGTCAGGAAACGCTCGAACTGCATGTAGAGCTGCATGCGCTTCAGGCCCAGTGCGTGACCGATGATGACCTCCGAGTTGAAACGGGCGTTGTCGACGCCCTTGGAGGCGAGGAAGTCGGTCGTCTTGCGGATGATTTCGAGGACGCTATGCACGGCGCGGAAGTGGCATCACAGAGGCAGAGAGGACGGCGAGGGGCAACCCAAAGCGTGGGAGCAGGGTGCGAAAGAAACAGGCGGAAGCGCCTGCAAGCAGGGACCGGGGGGGGCGGGACAAAACCGCAGCTCAGTCCTCCTCGTCGGCGGAGCCCCTGCGGGGATTGAACTCCTGGCCGGTGAGCTGGGCGAATTTCTCCTCAAAGTCGGCCTTCTGCAGGGCCTCGATGATGGCGTCGATCTGGCCCTCCATGACCTGGGGAAGATTGTACATGGTCAGGCCGATGCGGTGGTCGGTCATGCGATTCTGCGGAAAATTGTAGGTGCGGATGCGCTCGCTGCGGTCCCCCGTGCCGATCTGGCTGCGGCGCTGCGCTGCATACTTGGAGCGCTCCTCCTCCTCCTTGAGCTTGAGCAGGCGGGAGCGCAGCACCGCCATGGCGCGGGCCTTGTTCTTGAGCTGGCTGCGGTCGTCCATGCAGAACACCATCAGGCCGGTCGGCTTGTGCACGATGCGCACGGCAGAGTCGGTGGTGTTCACGCCCTGGCCTCCGGGGCCGCTGGCGCGCTGCACGGTGATCTCCAGGTCCTGGGGATCGATCTCGATGTCGACCTCCTCGGCCTCGGGCAACACGGCCACGGTGATGGTTGAGGTGTGGATGCGGCCGTTCGCCTCGGTGAGGGGAACGCGCTGCACACGGTGCACGCCGCTCTCGAACTTGAGCTGCTTGTACACGTCCTGGCCCGAGATCAGGAAGATGGCCTCCTTGTAGCCGCCGCGTTCGCTGCCGCTCGTGCTCAGGGGCTGCACCTTCCAGCCGCGGCCGTCGGAGTACTTGAGGTAGGCGCGCGAAAGCTCGGCGGCGAAGAGGGCCGCCTCCTCGCCACCCGTGCCCGCCCGGATTTCCATGATGGTGTTGCGCGAGTCGGAGGCCTCGGGCGGTATCATCGCCGTCAATACAGTCTGGGAAAGCTGTTCGGCGCGCTGCTGCAGTTCGGGCAACTCAAGGGCGGCGAGCTCCCGCAGGTCGGGATCGGCTGAGGGGTCTTTGATGAGGGCCTGGGCCTCGGCGATCTCGCGCACGGTGCGCAACTGGGCACGGTAGTCGGCCACGAGCTGGGCCACGCGCTGCTGTTCGCGCGAGACCTCGGCGGCCTTGCGCGGGCTGGAATAAAACGACGGATCCGCCATCTGGGCGTCGAGTTCGTCCAGTCTTTGCTGAAAAGGGGCGATGTCCGGGAGTTTTTGCATGCGGTCACCCCTAGCCTTGCGGGCACTGCGCCCACAGTTCCAGCTTTCTTTCATGGGCATGGGAGCAAAGCGGTGGCTCCGGGAGGCCCCCATGCGGGAGGACCACGGGGCACAGAGGGCGAAACAGGGGAGGAATGATGTCGAAAGGCTCGAGGAGACCTGAGGCCGTGGATGTCCCGGTCCGAAGCGGCCCCAGCTCATTGTCCTCCGTGCCTTGTGGTCCAAGGGAATCAGTGGTGAAGCAGGAGCGAGGGAACCCCGGTGCACAATGGTGGGCTCGAAGTCAGCGGGGCGACTGCAGCCTTGCGGCCCGGGGGGAGGATGGCTTGAGTGGTCGGCACACGACCCCGCGCCGCGCGACAGCGGCATCATCATGGCCACCACGCTCTTCACTCAGAACACCATCGCCTGCATCTGGGACTTCGACAAGACCCTCATCCCGGAATACATGCAGAGCCCCCTTTTCAGGCGCTTCGGCATCGACGAGCGCAACTTCTGGACCGAGTCCAACGCGCTGGGCGAGCTCTACAAGAAACGCGGCTGCATGATCTCGAGCGAGATCGCCTACCTCAACCACATGCTGACCTACGTGCTGGCGGGACTGATGCCCAAGCTCAGCAACAAGATCCTTCGCGAGTGCGGCGGCGAGATCCGCTTCTACCCCGGCATGCCCGACTTTTTCCAGGCCAGCAAGGCCTGGGTCCATGAGAAGCCCGAGTACGAGAAACACGAGCTCCAGCTCGAGCACTATATCGTGAGCACCGGCCTCGCCGAGATGGTGCGCGGCAGCGCCGCCGCCCCGCACGTCGACGGGATCTGGGGCTGCGAGTTCGTGGAG
>JAHFTI010000072.1:9275-11809 GCA_023265535.1 Opitutaceae bacterium | reverse complement strand
AGCGAGTACCATTCCTCATGGATCACCAGGGGCTCGGGCAGCCCGCCCATGCCGGGAAACTGGGGGTCGACGACGTGCAGCCTGCCAGGCTGCTGGGCACCATGCTTGAGGAATTCACCGCCGACCATGCGGATGAAGGGATCGGCGAGTTCGCAATAGTTCTGGTAACGTGCCTCGGGGATCGGATTGTTGCCGCCCCCTTTCTCCCCGGTGTGGAAGGTGTCGGAGCCGCTGTGCACGGCCACGAAGCCCTTGCCGCCTGCGATGGCATCCAGGAGGGCCTGTTTCCCGGCCGGAGTCATGGGAGGCTGGCCGTCCACGCCGGCGCAGAACAGGTCGCCCGTGGTGTAGAACATGATGACATCGAATTTCGCCAGGTATTCAGGCGAAAAGAGGCTGCCATCCTTGCTGCAGGTGAAGGCGATGTGGTGTTGGGCGCCGAGCCGTGTCAGGACGCGGTCGGAGAAGCTGGGCTGGCCGTTGACGCTCTTGACGACCTCGTGCTCCCAACCGGCCGACTTCGAGAAATAGAGGACACGCAGCGGAGCAGCCTCGGCGGCCTGGGTGGCAAGCGCCAGAAGGGCCATGCCGAACATGCACGAAGGGGAGGGGGATTTCATGGTGGGCGGGGTGGGACGTCAGGGAATGTTGTGTCCCTTGGCGGCGACCCACAGGGCGTACCAGTCCTCGCGGTCCAAGGTGATGGCTGCGGCGGCTGCCGCGCTTTCAATGCGGTCGATCTTGTTGGTGCCGACGACAGGGATGGGGCGGCTGGGATGAGCGAGGATCCATGCGTAGGCGAGCTGTTCCAGCGTGGCGCCGTTGTATTTGTGGGACAAGGAGGCGGCCGCCCTTGCAAGGCGAACGGCCGCCTCGTTTTTCCCATCGAAAAGACGCCCTCCCGCAAGCGGGCTCCAGGCCATGGGGCGCACACGGCGCGTCTGGCAGAGGTCGAAGCTGCCGTCGGTGATGGGGTCCATGTGCAGGAGATGGAATTCCAGCTGGTTGGTGACCAGGGCATGCTCCATGCGGCTGTCCAGTGCCTCGAACTGGGCGGCGCTGTAGTTGGAGACGCCGGCGCCGCGGATCTTTCCGGAGCGGAGGAGTTGGTTGAGCCCTGCAGCGGTGTCGTCGACGCTCGTGAGCCAGTCGGGCCGGTGGACGAGGAAGAGATCGAGATGATCCGTGCCCAGCAGCTGCAGCGACTGTTCGACGCTGCGGCTCAGTTGGGGGCCGGTGGCGTCGTAGTAACCAACCCTGCGTTCAGGGTTCTTCTCATTGGGGATATAGATTCCCGCCTTGCTGATGATCTCAAGCCGGTCGCGCAGACCCGGGGACAGACGCAGTGCCTCTCCCAAGGCCGCCTCGACGCGGTACAGCCCGTAGATTTCTGCGGTGTCGATGGAGGTGATCCCCAGTTCGACGCAGCGGTTGAGACGGCGGTTGATGTCCTGGGCGGAGGAGCCGTCATCAAGCATGCGCCAGGTCCCGTAGACGAGGCTGGAGAGTTCGGGGCCGGAGGGGGAGGTCCTGCTGCGGGAGATCATGGTGATTTTTGGGGGGGACTATGACAATGTTGCCGCCTCAGCGGGCCTGGTCGTAGGCGAGCAGTGCCTCGAGCAGGTAATAGTCGCCCCAGATCAGGCTGGTGTTGGTGAGGCGGTGCGAGGCATCGGGTTTGTAGTTGCGGGCCTGATACAGGAGGGCGCTCGCCCTGTCGGGGGACTCCGAAAAGTAGGGGGCCTTCGTGAGGCTCTCCAGGGTCTCGATGGCGATCCGCCTGAAACGGGCCTTGCCCGGGGCATCGTCGCAGAGGCGACTCAGCCGGAAAAAGGCGCTGCAGGCGATGGCGGCGGCGCTGGAGTCCTTGAATTCCAGCCCGGTGAGCTCGCTGCTGAAATCAGAGGGCGGGATGCGGTCGGCGGGCAGGTGGGCGATATAGTAGTCCGCGGCCTTGAGCGACTGCTCGAGGTACTTCCTGTCACCGGTGGCCTCGTACATGTAGGCGAAACCGTAGATGGCCCAGGTCTGTCCGCGCGACCAGCAGCTTTCGTCTGCCTTTCCCTGGTGGGTGTGACGGGACTTCACGGCATCCGTGAGGGGATCCAGTGCCCCCACGTGGTAGGTGCTGGAATCCAGGCGAAAGAATTCCACCGCAGACCTGTTGGCGTGATTCGTCGCGATGCCAACGAGGTCCTTCGCCGTGCCGTCCTGGGTGGTGCCACCGTTCGCAGCGGCCCATAGGAGGAGTTCCAGGTTCATCATGTTGTCGATGATGACGGTGTAGTTGTCGTTGTCCCTGAGGTCGCCCCAGGAGCGAATGAGCCCGACCTTGGAGCGATACCGCATGGCCAGCGATTTTGCTGCCTGCAGCAGGACGGACTTGTAGCGCGGTTCCCCGGTCAGGCGATAGCCGTGCCCGAAACTGTCCATGAGCATAAACCCCAGGTCGTGGTTGCTCGTCGTAAACTGTTCCTCGGTGAGGCCGGTGGTCCAGAGGTCGGCGCGTTTCTTCCATTGTTCCTGGTCGGGCC
>JAHFTI010000072.1:0-9265 GCA_023265535.1 Opitutaceae bacterium | reverse complement strand
TAAAAGCCGCTCACCCAGTCGCTCGCGGGCACGCTCAGCCATCGGGCTCCCTTGGCCTCGTTTGGGTAGGCATTCTTGTCGGCCGTCGAGGCGTCGTAGGCGGCCAGCTTCCTGGCGATGACTGCGACAGCGTGATCGGTGTCGATTTGATTGACCGGAGCCACCTGGGGGGCGCCTGTCAGGGAAAGTGGGAGAAGGAGGAGGAGGGAGAGTTGGGTGAGTTTCATCGTGGAGCCTGCCTTGAAATGTCAAAGCCGCTGCCTTCGCAGCGGCCTGGTTGTGCCTGAAAGAAAACGCCGCCTCAGCCGCGTTGTGCCTTCTCGAGGGCTGCCTCGAGGGTGAGCCCTGCATAGTCCTGGGCGCGGAAGAAGCGCCCGCTTACGCCGTCATCCAAGAGCACGGGCACCAGGATGCCCGGCAGCACGGAGGAGGGATCGTTGGGGGCGTTCGGGCCGCCCAGGTCCGTGCGCAGCCAACCCGGATCCATGAGGCTCATCTGCACGCCGGAGCCGGCCAGCTTCGGGACGTAGTCGCGGACAAGCTTGTCCACGGCCGCCTTTGAGATCGAGTAGGCCAGCAGCTCGGGCTGCTCCACGATGCCCGAGGTGAGATTCACCACGCGACCCCACTTCCGCTGCATCATCAGCGGGACCAGGCGGTGGCAGATGCGGGCGAGGCTGATGACATTCACCTCGAAGCTCGTGCGGAAATCCTCCGCCGGGATCTCCCAATGGTTCGCGCGGTAGGGCGTCATGATCGCCGCATTGTTGTAGAGCAGGTCGATCTGGCCTGCCTGCGAGAGGGCCGACTCCAGCATGGCATCCACCTGGGCCTGGTCGGAGAGCTCCCCGGAGACGGTGGCCACCTTCACGCCAAGTGCCTGGAGTTTCGTCGCGAGGGCCTGGGTGTGCGAACGTTCGCGGCTGTGCAGCACCACGTTGGAGCCGAGGCGGGCAAGGCCCTCGCTGAGGTGTGAACCGACGCCGCGGCTGGCGCCGGTGACGAGTGACCATTTTCCTTGGAGTGTAATCATTGGAGGAGTGTTTCTGGAGCGAGGTTTTGGCTGAAGCTGAGGCTTACAAACAGCCGGCCTCTCCGCCATTACAAACTCTCTTCGGAGGCCCCTCTTTGGAGGGGTGGCGCTGTTCCGCGGTTTACATTGGGGACCCCCTCCCTACGCTGGTGGAAACTCCGCGCCGTCAGCTGAAAGAGTCCCATGGTTTTGCCTCGCACCCTTCCACGCCTTCCCTGCCTTTTCCTGGGAATCATCCTGATCGCCCTTGGCGCCCGGGGCGCCACGGGCGAGGCCCCCATCACACGTCTTTCGATTGTGAAGGTCCTGCAGCAGGAGGAGGCCGCGGCCGGGGTGGCCGTGCGCGTGCGCGGCGTGGTGATCGAGGCCGAGGTCAACACCTTCGTAATCCACGACGGCAGCGAGGGTCTCTTCATCCTGGGCAGGGAGGGCCACATTCCTCCCTTCGGCCGCGAGGTCATCGTGGAGGGCAGGACGAGCACGGGGGACTTTTCCCCGGTTGTCAGGGCGGAGCGTATCGAAACCTTGGATACGAAGGAGCCGGCCCCGCTTGTGATCAGGGATTTCGATGCCCTGGCCTCCGCCTCGATGGATTGCCAATGGGTCGAGGTGGAGGGGCTCCTGCGCAGCGCGCAGCCGCCGACGCCCGCCGTTCCCTGCTATTCCGCCTACGCGGTGTTGTCGTCGGGGACGACGCGGCTGAACCTCTCCTTCACTGACACTCCGTTTGCGGAACTGCAGCGGTGGGTGGGCTCGCGCGTGCGCCTCAGGGCGGCCTGCCTGCATTACTTCAACCCGCATGGGCAGGTGTACGGCGCGCGCCTGATCGTGCCCAACAGCAGCGCCGTGCAGGTGCTGGAACCCGCCCTGCCACGCGGGGCTGTGCCGCTGTCGAGGATCGATTCCCTGCTGCGCTACACGCCGCAGGAACAATCCCAGGGGCCTGTGCACATACGGGGCGTCGTCACCTACCGGAAGGGGACTTCCGAGCTGTACGTGCAACAGGGGCAGCGCGGGGTGTATGTGCACCACTCGGACCAGCGGAAGCTTTCCGTTGGGGACCTGGTCGACGTGGTCGGCTTCATCCGGCGGGGCGTGTACTCGCCGGAGATCGAGGATGCCGTCACGGAACTGATCGGACGGCAGGCTGAGCCTGTGCCGAGGCCCGTCTCCGCCGAGGATGCCAAGGTCGCCGATGCCGAGTTGGTGGAACTGCAGGGAGTCCTGCTGGACCACTTTCGCGGGCCCGAGACAACCGTGCTCACGCTGAAGGCGGAGGGCGCCCCCTTCACTGCTGTGCTGCCCGCGGGCACGGACCCCCGAAAGCTTCCTGCAGCAGGGAGCCGCGTGAGTCTCACCGGTGTCGTGCGCATCCTTCAGGCCCCCCCCATCGGGGCGCCTTTCCCGTGGACTCCCAGCTCCTTTGAATTGCGCCTGCGCAGCGAGGAGGACCTGCGTGTCCTTCAGCGGCCGGCGCTCAATCGTGCACTCTGGGTCTTCGTGGGCGCCACCGTCCTGACCTCCGTGGGACTCCTGCTGGCGGGGACGCTTTGGTGGCAGTCCAAGGCAAAGCTGCGCGAACAGAAACGGAAGCGCATCGCGCGCGAGGCGGAGTTCGCCGCCATGATCAAGGAGCGCATGCGTCTTTCCCGTGAGATCCACGACAGCCTGGCGCAGGGCTTCACCGCGGTCTCCATCCAATTGGAAATTGCCAAGCACAAGCTTCCCTCCGAGGCGACCCAGGCGTCCGAGCATATCGAGGCGGCCCGCGCACTGGTGCGTGAAAGCCTGGCCGAGGCCCGGCATTCCATCCAGGGACTGCGCATGCAGACGCTTTCGTCCGAGGAGTTCCTCGCAGCGCTCACCCGGGCTGCCTCGCGGATACTGAAGGACACGGGCATCAGCTTCGACCCTGTTGTCGAGGGCGACCTTTCGCGCCTGGGTTCGGACGCCCAGGCGGAACTGCTGCGCATCGCCACCGAGGCCATGACCAATACGGTCAAGCATGCGCAGGCAAAGGCTATCCGCCTTGGCTGCCGCGTCGCTTCCGGCTATGCGGAACTGCGCGTGAGCGACGACGGAATCGGTCTTCCCGAAGGAAAGGGCTCCACCGCCGGTTTCGGTCTCCGCGGCATGCAGGAGCGGGCCCATCGTCTCAACGGTCATCTCGTGATTTCCGGGGAACCCGGAAACGGAACCCACGTCATCGCCCGCATCCCCCTTGAAGGATCCTCATGCAGCGCCCCATCCAACTTCTCGTCGTAGACGACCATCCCGCCTTCCGCTCCGGCCTTCGCGCCATGCTGGATGAGACGCCCCGTTTCTCCGTGGTGGGAGAGGCCGGCACGGTCCGCGAGGCCGTCACGCTGCATGCACGGCTCAATCCCGACGTGACCCTGATGGACCTGAACCTGCAGGCGGAAAGTGGCGTGGAGGCCATCAGGCAGCTCATTGCGCAGAGGGCTGGTTCGCGCGTGATCGTGCTGTCCACCTTTGACATGAGCGAGGACATCCATCTCGCCTTCGAGGCGGGGGCCCTGGCCTATCTTCTCAAGGATTCCACGAGGGAGGAAATCATGGCGGCGATCGAGGCCGTGCATGCCGGCCAGCGTTGTGTGCCCGCCAAGATCGAGCAGCGCCTGGCCGAGCGGCGGGCGCGGCCCACGCTCTCGGCGAAGGAGGTGGAGATCCTGCAGCTCATCGTGCAGGGAAGAAGCAACAAGGAGATCGGTTCCGACCTGAACATCACGGAGTTCACCGTGAAGGGGCACCTCAAGAACATCTTCCTCAAGCTTCACGTCTCGGACCGCACGGAGGCTGCGATCAAGGCGGTGTGGGAGGGCATCGTCCACCTGCGGCCAGAGACCTTTAAGTAGGCGGGCGTCTTGGGCCGGAGGCGGCTTGTCCCTGGCGGTCTCTTTCGCGACACGGGCATTCCCTTCGCCCGCATCTTTGCATCACCCTGGTTAGCGGGCGGTCGTTGCCGCTGGCGCTCGCGTCCCCAGCTTACGGGCCGACGACTCCATCAGGAGGAAGAAGGCCTGCCCCTCGGTGGAGATGCCTGGTGAGTCGAAGCGCGGTGCACCGGCGACTCCCTGCACAAAACCCAGGCGGTCGACCCGCCCGCGCACCGCGATCCTCATGCGATCGGCGGCGGGCAGATAGCTGTCAGGCAGCCAGCCTCCGCGCACGCTTTCGTAGATGGCGTAGGCGAGCATGGCGGCCATGTTGGTTTCCACGTAGGTGGAGGGTTCATCGGGTTCGTCGTGGAACAGGCCGTCGGTCCTCTGGTAGGCGAGGCAGCCGTCGAGGACCTCCCGGAGGGTCGTCTTCAACTGCTCCCGCTCGGGGGTGCGCCCGGGAGGAAGTGCTCGCAGCAGCCGCATCAGCGCCGCGGCCGTCCAGCCATTGCCGCCGCCCCAATGGGAGCCCTTCACCAGGGCCTGCCTGGGTTCGGCCCAGCGGTGATGCATGAGTTGCTTTTTCGGATCCCAGAGGCGCCGCCTGATTCCCTTCACCTGAGCAATGGCCTCGCCGTGGTGGCCAGCCGCCGCCAAGAGGGGGGCTGCAGTGAAGGTGCCATCGGACCAGATCTCCTTGCTGCCGGCCTGATGGAAGCAGGTCCCATCCTCCGCCCGCACGGCTCCGTGAAGTGCGAAGCGAAGCATGTCCTGGGCAGCCTTGGACAATTGGGGGTCGCCCGAGAGCTGGACGGCGCACCACAGGGTTTCCCCCAGCATCAGGGCGTCCATCTGCGATCCGCCCGTGTCGGCCACCACTCCCTCCTTTGTGACGTTGACCAGGGATGCCCTCGCCAGGGCCACGGCTGCGTCACGTTCCCCCATCTCGAGCAAGGCCTGCCCTGCCACACCCTGTTCCCAGGATTGCCGCTGGAAACCGAGCATCGCGGCCAGGGCCTTTTCCACGAGAGGATCCTCGCGAAGGGCACGGGCGTGCGCCTCATCTCCCACATGGGCGAAGCCTGCGGTGGCCGTGGTGGCGGGTGCCGCCTTCAGGCCCAGGGCAAGCAGCCAGAGCAAACACGGAATCATGGGGAGGAGGGATTTCATGGGGCAGTTGTAATTGGAAATCGGATACAGTTGTGGAGGGGGGGCGGTCTCGCGGTCGCCACCCTTTTCAGCGACAATTCATTTTCCCCGGTCCGGCCGAGGATTCAATCCCCCTTGATGGGGAACCCAGCCGAACCTGGAGATTTTTATGCAGCACCGTTCACTTCGGGAGGGTGACGCTGATTTTCCTGAGCAGGATCGGCTCGGTCACGGTGGAGCCGTGCCGGTTGAGCTGGATGCCCACGAACTCGATCCTGTTGCGCTTCTTCCCCTGCCCGCCGGCGAAGTCGGCCTGCGTGAGGGTGAGCACGACATCCTTGCCAGCCTTGTCGGCAAAGCCAGCGAGCGGCCTCTGCACACCGCTCCACACGAAGTAGCCCGACTCACCCGCCTGGATGCAGAGGTACAGGTCGAGTTTCCCCTCGTCGAAGTAGGCCTTCGGGATGTTGACCAGGAACTGCACCTCGAATTCGGCAAAGTTGTGCGGGGCGCCCAGCGCCTCGCCGACATACACATTGCCCGTGTGGCCCTCGGGCACCTGGCCCGCCTTCCACTGCGGGATGAGCGCCACCGCATCCTTTGAGTCGGCGAGCATCCGTGTGATGTCCATGGACTCCTTGGAGACCTTGGCCTGGACGCGGGCGACGTCCGCCTGCGTGGTGTAGCTGAATTGATAGGAGGAGGAGGGATTGGTCACCGGCACCTCGGGGGCGGGTGGCACCACGCGCGCACTGTGCAGGTCCACGGCGACGCGGCGGATCCGGATGGGGGCTGACACCATGGAGCCATTGCGGTAGAACGTGAAGCCCACGCGCTGGATGCCGCGACGCTTTTTCTCGTCCTCCACAAAGTCGCCCGCCTTCACGACCATGGTCTTGTAGGCGCCCTTGCTCCCGGCGAACTCGCCCATCGTGTAGCTGCGGCCGTTGAACAGGTAGTCGTCCTCCTTGCCTCCCTGCAGCGAGAAGACAAAGGAGAGTTTCCCCTCGTCGATGTAGGCCTGGGGCACGCTGATCTCGAAAACGCTCTCCTACTGCGTGGCGTCGCTGCGCTTCACCATCTGGAAAAGGTAGAGGCAGCTGTTCTCAATGTTGCGCACGCCCACCTCCTTGGAGTTCACGTCGCTGGCCGACCAGGTCGGCCGAACCACCGCGACCTTCTCGCCGGCATCATAGCTGATTTCCACCTGGTGGGTGCCGAGGTGCGTGGTGTCGATCACCCAGCGGGAGGGCTCGGAGAGTGGGAGTTCCAGGATGTCGGAGGCGGGTTGCACGGGGCCCGCAGGCGCCGCAGCCGCAGACTCGGCCGCGCTGGCAATATTCAAAAGCGCGCCAAGGAAGGCAGCGCACAATGTCAGCGCACGTAAGGAGAGTGTACAGGATTTCATCAGGACTTGGAGGGATTGTGGTGGGTTGTGCCCCCTAAGCGGGGGAGGCCCTCACGATTACGCCTTGCGCTCGACGCCCACCAGCGGCGTGGAATTCATGTGGATGAAAATCGAGGCCGGGTGGTGCCTTCCCTGGCGCGCGGGACGAAGCTGCACTCAGTGAAGGCTGCCTGGCTTCATCCACCGCCGGGTACCTGCCGGCTCACTTTCCCAAGGAGGCACTGTTCCTTGTGCAGCAGCCCAGCCCGCCGGGCAGCTCGGCGTGAGTGAGGGTCTCAAAGTTCAGGTTGCAGCTCATCCGCTCCGCGTGGGGACGAATCTGCTCCAGGATCAGGCGGCGGGTCATGGGGAGGGCCAGTCCCTTGCGTGTGGCGTAGTGGCTGAAGCCGATCTCCCAGGTGTTCTGCCTGCTCTTCGCGGGGGTGTCCTTCTCGCAGAGGCCCTGCATCGAGCCCGTGAGAAACTGGGTGGCCAGGAGTTCCATTGCCGCGACGTAACGCTCCTGGTGCTCGGAGTACACATCCACTCCCTGATGCCAGGCCACCTCGGCTGCATGCAGGGCGGAGCCCAGGCCGTATTGGGCATGATGGCCGTTGTCGCGACAGGTCTCCTGTGTGAGACCGTCGACCCAGCGTGTGGGGTGGAACCAGAACTTGGGCAGGTCGCCCCCGTCCCCCATGATCGGGTGGGGCAGGGGGCCGTCCGACTTCAGGTAGAAGTAGGCGCGGCTGCGGTTTCGAAGGCGGAGGAGTGCGTCCTCAAAGGCGGTCGCATCCTCATTGAAGACCGCGATGGAAATGAGCGCATCGATCTGGGTCAGGTCCACGTTGCCGTTCCAGGTGCTCGCGGTGTTGAGCTGCGGATAAAAGGCCCTGCGGAACATGGCCTGCAGCTTTGCCTGTTCGGCTGTAGTCCATTTTGGATACAGGCGCATGATCTCGGCGGCGGGGGCCAGCACCGCCCCCATCCATCCTGCGAGCAGGCGATCCTGGTCGTTGCCCGCGATGAAGCCCTCAAGGTCGGACCACGCGTTGAGAATCGCGACACAGCTGCGCGCGTACGTCTCGTCGCCTGAATAGTACCAGAGCAGGGCCTGGGCGTAGGCGGCGATCGCATCATCCTGCGCCTGCCACGCATCCTGGCTCTTGGAGTGCAGCCGCGGGAGGGCGTGGGGCGAACGCGTGGCCTGCCCCGTTTGCCTGAGCCGCTCGAATTCGCCTTTCCAGGGCTGCGCCCCCTCCTGGATCCTGGCCTTCACGAAATCGAGTTCCTCAAGGGAATTGATGGCGCCCGGATGGACGAAGGTCCTGCAGAGGACAGGGCTTGTTCCCAGGGTCAGGGTTAGAATCAGGGTGATGAGGAATCTCATTTTGTGGAGGCAAGCCGGCTGGCTCCTTGCCCGAGGATCGGGGCGGGGCTGTCTGCGCGGGAACGCCCGCCAGCTTTGCGTGAGGGGGCACTATGGCCAAACCCGGTGCGGCGCATAAAGCATGATCTCGCCCGAAGCGTGGGTGAAATTACGCTCCGGCGATGAATGGAAGGAGCGCTGCATGAGGTGATTGGGGTTGTTCCCCCTCGAAAGAGGGGCTCCACAAGAGTAATTGGCAGCCTGCCCCACGCTGCAAAGTCTCAGGGCGTACCCTGGGTCTGCCGGTTTTGCTCCTCCACCCCCCAACGGGAGGGACCGTCAGCCCCCACTGAGGCCTCCAATCCTACTCCCCATGAACTCCTCACCCGGCGACGTGACGATGAAGGATATCGCCCGCGTCCTCCACCTCGATCCCTCGACCGTTTCCCTCTCACTCAAGGGCGACCTCCGTCTGAAAGCCTCGACCCGTGAAAAGGTGCGGGCCTGCGCTGAGAGGCTTGGCTATGTGCCCCATCCCATGCTGTCGGCGCTCAGCCATTACCGGCACACGGGACATCTCAAGCTGGTGACGAGCTCACTGGCGTTTCTTTGCCCCGTCAGTCTCGGCGAGATGCGGGAACGGCATGCGCACTTTGATCTCTGGGAGGGGGCGAGGGCATGTGCACTTTCCATGGGATATCGTCTCGAGCTCTTCAAGATCGACCACGATCCCGATCATGCGCGTCAGCTCGAGCGCATCCTGCACGCGCGTGGAATCACGGGCATCATCTACGCCCCCATCCTCGAGGAGAAGGCGCCGCCCCCCATCCACTGGGAGAATTACAGCGTGATCCTCATCGAGGGCCAGAACCTCGACATGCAGGTGCACAAGATCAGCAACGATCAGACGGCGATCACGCGCGAGGCCGTGGCCCGCCTGGACAAGAAGGGCTACAGGCGCATCGGCCTGGCAGTGGGCTCGCGCGAGGAGGAATCCCTGCGCCACGCCTTCTCCGCGGGCTATTACATCGAGATGGCCCTGAGGCCGCATCTCGACCTGATTTCTCCTTTCTATTTGGCCTACCCGCGGGGGCCATTTTATCCGGAATTTCGGCAATGGATGCAGCGCAACCGCTGCGATGTGGTGCTCAGCAATTGGGACGCCACAGCGGCTGCCTTGCGCGAGGCGGGCTATCGTGTTCCCGAGGACATTGCCGTGGCCTCACTCGACCACACGTCGGGAGAAGGCGCCAATGCGGGAATGCGGCAGAATTCGCGCGCCGTGGGGGCGAGGGCGCTGGAGCAGCTCAGCATGCTGGTCAAGTCCTCGCAGCGTGGCTTCATCACCACGCCCAACACCACGCTGATTCCCGGCACCTGGATCGAGGGAAGTGATCTTCCCGACAAGGTGTCCGCCTGAGAGCTGG
>JAHFTI010000551.1 GCA_023265535.1 Opitutaceae bacterium | reverse complement strand
CGATAATCTCGGCGATGGTGGCGCTCATGATCGGGTCGAGCTCGCTGGTGGGCTCGTCGAAGAGGATGAGCTGGGGCTCCATCACCAGGGCGCGGGCGATGGCGACGCGCTTCTTCATGCCGCCGGAGAGCTCCGCGGGGAGCTTCTGGGCCGCGCCCTCGATGGAGAGGATCTGCAGGGCGCGCATGACGCGCTCGCGGATCTCCCTCTTGGGGCAGATGCGGTGCTCCAGCGGGTAGAGGGCGAGGTTGTCGTAGACCGAGAGGGAGTTGAAGAGGGCGCCGGCCTGGAAGACCAGGGCGAGGGCGAAGCGGTCGCGCGTCTCGGGCAGGCGCGGGTCCTGGCCGTTGATGGACACCGTTCCCTGGCTGGCGGTCTCGAGCCCCGCGATGTGGCGCAGGAGCACGCTCTTGCCCGAGCCGCTGGGGCCCATGATCGTGAAGATCTCGCCGGGGGCGATGCGGAGGTTGATGTCGCTGAGCACCTGCTGGGTGCCGAAGGTCTTGGCGAGGCCGGTGACTTCCACGCCCACGGCGTTGCGGTCCTGGCGCTCGAGGCAGGGATTGGGTTTGGCGGCTTTGGCTGCGGCGGCTGTCATGGTGTGTGGGCTCAGGCGAGCGTTAGGCGAGCAGCTTGGTGATGAAGTAGTCGAGGACCAGGATCGCCACGAGGGAGGTGACGACGGACTTGGTGACGGCGAGGCCGATCTCGCGCGGGCCGCCCTTGGTGCGCAGGCCGGTGTTGCAGGCGATGATCATGATGACGAAGCCGAAGATCTCGCCCTTGATCAGGCCGTCCATGACGTCGCTGGTCGTGAGGTACATCTTGAGGCTCTGCCAGTAGGCCTCGGGGGACACGCCGATGAAGGAGACGTACTTGCAGACGAGCGAGCCGCCGATCCAGCCGACCACGTTGCCCACCATGGTGAGGATGGGCATGAGCAGGAGGATGGCGATGAGGCGGGGCAGCACGAGCAGGCGCTCGGGCGGGATGTTCATGGTCACCAGGGCGTCGACCTCCTGGTACACCTTCATGGAGGCGAGCTCGGCGGTGACGGCGCTGCCGACGCGGCCGGCGAGGATGATGGCGACCATGACGGGGCCGAGCTCGCGGGTCATCGACTCGCCCACGAGGGTGCCGATGAGCTGCTTGGCGCCGAAGTCCTGCATGCTGATGCCCGACTGGAGGGCGAGCACGGAGCCGATGAAGAAGCAAAGGATCGTGATGATGGGCAGGGAGGTGTAGCCCCCGTAGTAGCCGTGCTCGGCTACGCGCTTGAAGATGCGCGGGGCGGCGGGCAGCGAGGCGAAGGCGCGCAGCGTCATGAGGACGGCGTGGCCGATGCTGTCGAAGATTCCGGTGATGCGGTTCATGGCTGGGAGGCGGACGGCTTGCGCGACTTGAAATCGAAGAGGAAGGGTTTCCAGGAGGCGCCCGCCTCGCGGCGCAGGCCCACCAGGCCGCAGAGCAGGCTGATGCGGCGGCCGCCGGCGGAGGCCTCGTTGCTCAGGAGCGGGCCGAGCCTGAAGCGCGAGGAGGCGGTGGAGCGGGAGCGCTCGTAGGAAATCGCCTCCCAGAGGGCGGAGCGGCGGCTGTAGTCCTCTCCGCGCTGCTCGGAGCGGTAGAGCGAGAAGAGGGGCGACCAGGCGTGGCGCACGGTCTCGTTGTGCTGGAAGAGCGGCTCGAGGGGGCTGAGCAGCTGGAACTGGCGGCGGCCCGCGCCGTTGTCCCAGGCGGACCAGAGCGGCCAGAGGTGGGTCTTGGAGGCCACGGGGCCGCCGGCGGGGGAGCCGGGCAGGCGCTGCTCAAGGTCCCAGTACACGAAGTAGAGGAACTGGCGCTTGCGCTGGTCGAGCCGCGACTCGCTGAAGGACTGGTCGCGCCACAGGGGCCAGAGTATCCAGGTCTTGGATACGTCCTTCACGCGCGAGTGCGAATAGAGGGGGGCCCAGCGGTTGCGGTAGGTCTCCTCGCCGCGGCCCTGAAGGAGGAAGGGCCAGAAATAGCGCGTCTCATCATAGCGCTTCGGCAGGGTGTCGTGCGTGGTGCCGAAGAAGGGCCAGAGGTAGGTGCGGCGGTCGAGGCCGGGACCGCGGTCCTCGGTGTAGAAGGGGAGCAGGCCGCGGCGCACGGTGGGGCCTGCCTGGTCGTCGAGGCCGGACACGTTGTGGTAGGCGAGGGGCCAGAGCCAGTAGCGGTTGCGGAAGACCCCCTCCTGTGCGCGCTGCCCGTAGAGGGGCCAAAGGGCCCAGCCCGAGTGGCCGCCGCCGTGCGTGGTGCGGAAGAAGGGCCAGGGTGCGGTCACGGTCACGCGCTCGTCCTTCTGGAAGCGGCCGTAGAACGGGAAGAGCACCCAGTCGATGCGGTCGTTGAAGAGGCGACCCTTGAGTGGCCCGTAGAGGGGGAAGACGGCGCGGTAGCTCTTCTCCGGGTCGGGATGGCGGCGCGAGAAGTAGAAGGGCCACAGGTCGAAGCCGCCCGTGTCGGTGCCGACGGCGGGGCCGCGCGGGGAGTGGCGGTTCACGAGGCCGAAAATGCTCCAGGTCCAGCGGTCGCCGGCGCTGCGGTATACAAAAAGTGGATACAGGAAGTCGGTCTCGGACTGGCCCTTCGCCGGCCAGTCGCGGCGCAGCAGCAGGGGACGCAGCCCGAAGGCCCTGTCGCCGTTGGCAAACTCGGTCGAGAAGCCGAGCGGGCCGAGCACCTGGGTGCGGGTGGTGCCGTCCGCGGGGCGGCGCTCCACGGCCAGGGGCCAGCCGTTGACCTCGCTGCCGATGCCGGTCGGCTGTGCGGCGGGGGCGGGGGGCGCAGTGCCCGCGGCCGGCGCGGCGGTCGCGGTGCCGGTCGCCACTCCTGAAGCCAAGGCAGCGGCCAGCAGCCCCGTGAGGGCTGAGCGTGGCATTGTCAGGCTAAGGTTCATGGCTGGTTGGCTGGAATCAGGCAGGCGACTGCTATCAACACGGTTCACGGGCCTGAGTCGGCAATGCCCGTTGCGTGAAGATTATCGGCGGGCACTCAAGCGCAGGGAGCCAAAAAGGCAAACGCTATTACCTTGAGGGGGTGGGACCTGTTCCTTGTGCGCACCGGAAATTATGCGTGCGGCCGCGGTGTGGCGGCTGGGAGGCTGCAGGGTGGTGCCCACCTGTTTGCCCCTGACAAACTCGCTTGTCAGCCCCCGGGGCCCGGCCGGGCAGGGTGCCGTCTCCTGTGGTCGACACAAAGA
>JAHFTI010000071.1:10420-11827 GCA_023265535.1 Opitutaceae bacterium | reverse complement strand
TATCCTCCATCAGGGCTTGCCTTTGCCGCAGCTTTGCTTGGCCTTCTCACAGGGCCTACGGGCAGGCCTTTCACGAAAGCCCGCACCGCACCATGACCATCTACGTCCGCCCCGGCTACAACCGCATCCTCGCCGAGGAATTCGAGGCCCTCAAGGCCAAGCGCGCCGCACTGGTGAAGGACAAGGTCGAGGCGCACAGCCAGGGCGACCTGCGCGAGAACTTCGGCTTCAAGGCCGCCAAGGAGGCCATCCGCGCCGTCGACCGCAAGATGACCGCCCTCGACCGTTTCGTCGCCCGCAACAGCTTCATCGAGGTCGATCCCGCCACCTGGCTCACCAAGCCCACCACCACGCTCCAGCTCGGCCACGTCACCACCATCGAGAAGCAGGACCTCGCCTCGAAGAAAAAGCACCGCTTCACCTTTCTCGTCACCACGCACGGCGAAACGGCCGTCGATCCGGAATCGGGCATTGAATGCCTCCCGCACAATTCTCCCCTCGCGGCAGTCATGCTCGGCCTGAAGGCGCAGAGCCCGGCAAAAGTCATGCTGCCCGCGGGCGAGGCCCTGCTCACGCTCCTCTCCATCCGCAACCCCACCCAGGCCGAACTCGACACGCTCCTGCGCCCCATCCGCCTGCATGACGACGACGGCGAGACGGAAACATGAGACCGCCTCACGCCCCGCCGTCGCCACCAACCCCTCAGGCGTTCCCATCCCTTGTGCCTCACTTGACCCAACAGCATCCCCTCCTTCAGGCCAGCAGGCCCTCGGACTTCCTGGAGCTCGCCTCCTGGATCGGGGACGAACAGGGCTGCCTCTGGTGGGCCGGCCCGCGCATCCCCTATCCCTTCGCCCCTGCGCAACTGCTGGAACGCCTTGCCGCGGACGACTGGGTCAGCCGCTCACTCTGCAACGCCGAGGGTGCGCTCCTCGGCTTCGGCCAATATCGTTCCCTCGTCCCAGGCCTTCTGCACCTGGGGCGCCTGATCATCGCACCGACTCACCGCGGAAATGGCTGGATCGACCATCTGGTGCTCGGACTCGCAAACGAAGGCACCCTGGCCACCGGTGCCAGACGCGTCGCGCTGCGCGTCTTCCGAGAGAACACCGCCGCCGTGAAGGCATACCAGCGCCTGGGCTTCGCGGAGGATCCCCTGAGCTCCACGGCCCTGGTCAGCACCATGGAGTGGGACGCCCTCGCCTGACGCGCAACGCCTGGCAGGTGACGCGTGCCTCGCAGTCCTCACGCGGCACGCCATGGTAAAAGTGCGCCGGCGTGCAGGAGGCGTCGGCGCCAACCACCCCTTCGCGAGCAGGCCCCCGGGGGGGCTCGTCTGCAGGCCGCCTTCTAATTTCCAGGAATGACGGGCGTCTCCGCCTGCAGCTCGGGCGGCGACGCCCGTCA
>JAHFTI010000071.1:0-10352 GCA_023265535.1 Opitutaceae bacterium | reverse complement strand
TCGGCGCTGCGCAGCCACTCCGGCCCCTCTTCCAGGAGGCGGGCCTCCACCAGGGTCGAAAGCCGCTGAAATCCCTGGGCAATCACGCGCACGCGAAGCTGCTCGAGCAGCAGGCGCTCCACCTCGGCCGCGTTCTGCACCGAGGGATGCACCGCCATGGCCTGCAGGTAATAGGTCTGCTGTTCGCCGAAGGAGGGGTCATCATGGACGCCCTCCTCGCCATAGTTCTCGAGCGGACTGCCCACGGCGTAGGCGATCACACGCCCCGAAAAACGCAGCGCCAGGCCCACGGCGCGCGGATTCGCCAGGGAGGCCTCGAGCGCCTCGACGGGAAACTGCAGCAGGGGACGTCGCCCCTCGCTGAGGGCATCCGCAGGGTAGTTGGCCAGCACTCCATAGCGCTCGATCTCCACGCCCATCACTCCGGCGCGATGCTCGGGGAAAGTGCGCGCCTCCAGCTCCACGGGCAACACGCCCTCGAGCGGCACCAGGAAGGGGCCCGTCCTCAGCAGCGGACCAAAGGGCACCGCAGCCCCCCGCGAAAGGATGTCCTCCACCGCAGACGCCAGGATTTCCATGGCCTCGTTGATCGTGGACTCCGGTGTATCATAACGTGGATACACGCGAAGCGCCCGCTCGCCCGCCGGCAGCAGGATCAGGCCGCGCCTGAAGGCCCGGTCTCGCAGGATGTCACGCCAGTCGGAGCGCGCCACGTCGAAGGCCAGCATCACACCCAGTCCACGCACCCGCTGGATCAACTCGGGGTAGCGCGCCTGGAGCCCCTCGAGGGCCGCACGCGCCATCGCCCCCGTCCGCCTGACCTGCTCGAGGTCGAGTCGGTCCATGGTGGCCATGAGGCGCAGCATGCCCACGGGGTCGCCCTCCCAGGTGGTGTTGAATTTCTTCTCCTCCTGGAAAAACACCGCCAGGGGCTCGCTCACGAAAAGCACGCCGTTCTGCGCCTTCTTCGCCCAGGTGACGATGTCGGGCGGCGCCGGAAGGTCGAAATGCTCATGCGCCCACATCAGCCCGGTCGTGCCGAAACCCGTCTGCACCTCGTCGAAGATGAGCGGCACCTCGTGGATCAGCGTGAGCAGGCGCAGGCGCCGAAAGAAGCGGCCGCTCGCCATCCTGACGCCCCCCTCACCCTGCACGGGCTCCACGATCACCGCCGCCACGCGCAGGGCGCGCCGGAGTTGGGCCGCCCCGAGGCGCTCCCGCTCCATTGCAACGAAGGCCTGAAGCCCTCCGGGGATGTCCCCCGCCAGGAACGCGTCCATCCGCCCCAGCGTCTCGCCAAAGCCCTCCCTGCGCCCCTCGAGAATCTGCCAGATCTGCCGCAGGCTGCGTTCCTCGCGGCGCTGCGTCGCGCCCGGTGAGCGCGTATCCTCGGTCGGAAAAATCGCCTGCGGCCAGTCAAAGGTCGGGAAACCAAGGCGTGCCTTGCGACGGTGGGTGACCGCCAGCGCCCCGAGCGTGCGCCCATGGAAGGCACCCTCGAAGGAAATGATCACGCCGCCGTCGCGGACCCCTGCCGTGCGTGCGCGCACCAGCAAGGCGGCCTTGATCGCATTCTCGACGGCCTCGGCACCGGTGTTCACCACGAAATGCCGTGGCGTTCCCTTCGGGCAAATCCGGTCGAGGGCGGCCTTGAAACGCAGCGAGGTGCTCGTCTGGTACTCGCTGTGCGCGTAGCGGTTGACGAGCGCGGGAAACGCGGCGCGCAGGGCCTCCGTGATGCCGGGATCGTTCTCTCCGAACGCGCGCGTCGCGATCAGCGCCCCCATGTCGATGAAACGCCAGGGCTCTCCCTGCTCGTCACGATCCACCGTCGCCAGGTAGGCCCCCTGGCCTTGCTCCGCATCGAACGCCACGGGAAGGGAGTAGAACAGGCTGTTGCGCGCCCCCTCCTGCAGGGCGTGGGAAGCGGGAAAGCAGCTCGGGATGCAGTCCTCGATGGGACGGTCGAAATCCTTCAGGGCCTCTGGTGTGCGCGCTCGCATCATGATCCCATGATAGGGGGGCAAAAGCACCTGTCCATCCCCTCCCGCCTGGCCTCCTGACACATTTGGGTGTCGGAAAAACCAGGCATGCATTTCTTTGCCTTCACGACACATGCGAAAGCCGAAAGGCACAGCCCCCAAAAAATCCTGCGATATTTCTCATGCGCCTGTCCGGTTGGGCCGCTTTTTGGCGCATATAGGAGCGAACCCATAGTCACGGTCTGCTCCTTCACCCCTTCAAGGCGCAGCTGCAGCCGGGACTATCAATCCATGTCCCCCACATCGTCCCCAAGCATGCAAACCCTAGCCCCCGGCCAAACCAAGGCCCCCAAGAAGAACCGCAACCTCGCCCTGGCCATGATCCTGGCTCTCGCCTCGGGAGCCTGCCTCGCGCAGGCACAGACCGCCTCCCCGGCCCCCGCAGAGCCCGCCACCACCGCCGCCACCGAGGACAAGGTCATCGAGCTCGATGCCTTCAACGTCACCGGCATCCGCGCCAGCGTGATCACCGCCCTTGAGCAGAAGCGCGCCGCCGTCAATCTGGTGGACTCCATCGTCGCCGAGGACATCGGCAAGTTTCCCGACAACAATGTGGTCGAGGCCCTCCAGCGCCTCCCCGGCGTCCAGGTGACCGACCGCGCCAGCGGACAGATCGCGACCGTCACCGTGCGCGGCCTCACCGACGTCAGCACCACGATCAACGGCCGCAATGTCTTCACCGCCTCCGGCCAGGCCCTGTCGCTCCAGGACATCCCCGCCAGCCTCCTCGGCAGCGTCGACGTCTACAAGAGCCGCTCCGCCGACCTCATCGAAAACGGCATCGCCGGCCAGATCGACATCCACACGCACCGCCCCTTCGACTTCGCCGGTGATCGCTTCTCCCTGGCCACGCGCCTGATCTACGCCGACCTCGCCGACAAATACAGCCCGAACGCCAGCGCCCTCTTCAGCAAGCGCTGGAGCAATTCCGCAGGCAAGTTCGGCGCGCTCATCAACGTCTCCTACAGCGAGACCGCCTACCGCAACAACAGCATCACCCCGGGTGCGATGGTGCCCTTCATGACGGACAAGCCGGCCGCCGGCTGGGTCCCCTACCAGCGCATCTTCACCAACAGCACCGATCCCTGGGTTGCCGGCCTGCCCGAAGGCCTCTCCACGGCTCCCAACGCCACGATGCTGATCGGCGGCGTGGCCACCCCGTACGTCCTCTCCCGCGATGCCATCTTCGCCGTCGACGGCACCGGCACCACCAAGCGCCCCGCCGCCAACGTCGCCCTCCAGTGGGCCCCCAACAAGGAGTCGGAGTACACCCTCGAGCTCTTCTACGACGGCTACGACAACGAGAACTTCAACAACCTGCTCTTCTCCTTCGTCGACTGGTGGGGCGGCCCCCACGGCGCCGTCACGCTCTATCCCGGCACCAACATCGTCAAGTCCCGCGCCAGCACGCCCTGGGTGTACACCTTCAACAGCGGCGACATGGGCACCGGCAAGACCGACAGCTACGTCCTCGCCCTCACGGGCAAGTGGGACATCACGCCCGACTTCAAGCTGAAGGCCGATGCCACCTACCAGACCAGCGAGTTCAACTCGACCTTCTTCGCCATGCGTATCGACCGCGTGGCCCCCGAGGTGTCGGTGGACTTCAACACCGGCAACGGACTGCCCGCCCTCAGCTTCCCCGGCACCACGCTGACCGATCCCTCGATCTGGAACATGGCCAACATCTATGACCATGCCAACCGCAACAAGGGCTCGGCCTCGACGCTGACCAGCGACGGCACCTACAACACCGGGTGGGGCTTCTTCAAGAAGCTGAAGTTCGGCCTGCGCTACGACCTGCGCGAGGCATCAGAGGCCAAGCGCCTCGGCGAGGCGGGCGGCCTCGGCAAGCCCCTCTCCAACTACAAGGAACTGCAGTACGTCAACTCGAACTTCTTCGACGGCAAGGCCAAGGTCCCGAGCTCCTGGGTCGCCCCGAACGGCCATTACATCAACGACAACGCCGACAAGGTGCGCACGCTTTACGGACGCCCCACGAGCGCCAACCTCCGGCTCACCGAGGACTTCAACGTCGAGGAGACCAATGTCGCCGGTTACCTCATGACCAACTTCGAGACCTACATCGGCGGCCGCAAGCTGGACGGCCAGGTCGGCGCCCGCTACGTGCATGTCTCCACGGACATGAACTTCGGCACCCAGAGCGGTTCCGCCAGTGTCGGCAAGCTCCTCCCCAGCGGTTCGCTGCGCTTCAACCTCACCGACAACCTGCGACTCCGGGTGGCCTACGGTGAGACGCTTCGCCGCCCGAACTTCCCCGATATCAACCCGACGATCACCTATACCAAGGACGTCACGAACATCGGCTACGGCACGGCCGTCGGCGGCAACAAGGACCTGAAGCCCACTGAATCGAAGAACTACGACGTCGCGCTGGAGTACTTCATCAATGACGCCTCCGCCGTCTTCGTGAGCGCCTTCAGGCGCGAGATCGATGGCTTCGTGGTCGGCTTCCAAAAGCACGTCGTGTATCAGAATTACGACTACGTCCTCTCGCAGCCCGACAACGCCTCCAACGGCCTGTTGAGCGGTTACGAGATCGGCGGTTCATTCTTCCCGAAGAACCTGCCCGGCATCCTTGACGGCCTGGGTGTCTCGGCCAGCTTCACCGCGCTCGACTCCGAGCAGGACATTCCGGTCACCGACCCCAAGACGGGTGCGGTCATCGGTGTGCAGAACACCCCCATCTGGGGTGTGTCGGACACCTCCTACAACTGCACGCTCGCCTATGAGAAGAAGGGCTTCAGCGCACGCCTCTCCTACGAATGGCGCAAGGACTTCCTCCATCACAACGAGGCCCGTCTCTTCGCCAATCCCCTCGGCGTGTACAACCGCCCCGAGCAGAGCATGGACCTGCAGCTCAGCTACCAGCTCACCAAGAGCCTCACCGTCACCCTGGACGCCACCAACCTGACGAACGAGATCTACCAGAGCTACTACGGCAACAAGCCGGGCAACGCCACGACGAACAACTTCGGCAACAACCTCTACAGCCGCACGATCGCCCTCGGCCTCCGCTACAAGTTCTAGTCCTGAACGCAGGGCTTATTCATGCAAAAGGGCAGTCCCTCCGGGGGCTGCCCTTTTTTGCGCCACCCTGCACCCACCCAGGTGGCACGATCTCGGATCGCCATCCTTTGCGAAGGTGTCAGGCTTTACCCCGTTACCCCACGCTTTTCCTCCCCTCGCTCAACTCCCTCCTCCCCCTTTTCCATGCCTTCCGCCAAGAACAAGATCCGCTGGGGCGTCCTGGGTTACGCCCGCATCGCCCGCGAGTCCGTCATCCCCGCAATGGTCCGCTCCTACAATGCGGAATTCAGCGCGCTCGCCTCGCGCGAGCCGGGCAAGCTTGCGGAGAGCAGGACGCGCTTCGGCCACGCCCACCGCCTTCACGGCAGCTACGAGGCCCTGCTCGCCGATCCGAACATCGACGCCGTTTACATTCCCCTGCCCAACTCACTTCACCACGAGTGGACCCTCACGGCGGCCGCGGCGGGCAAGCACGTCCTCTGCGAAAAGCCGCTTGCCCTCAACGCCGCGCAATGCCGTGGGATGATCGCCGCCGCCGCCCAGCACAAGGTCCTCCTCATGGAGGCCTTCATGTACCGCTTCACCGGACGCACCGCACAGGTCGTCGACCTTGTGCGCAGCGGCGTGCTCGGAGAGCTCCGCTTCGTCCAATCCTCCTTCCGCTTCCTCCTGAACAATCCCGCCTCCATCAAGCTCCGCCCCGAACTCGGCGGCGGCGCCCTCTACGACGTGGGCTGCTACCCCATCAACTTCATCGGCATGATCGCCGACCTGCTCGAGGGCGGCACCGCGAAGGCACGCCCCGTATCGCTGAGCACCGAGTGCGTGCGCGAGGGCGGCGTGGACATGATCTTCTCGGCCAACCTGCGCTACGCCTCCGGCCTCATCGGCTCGCTGCACACGGGCCTCAACGCCCACAAGCGTGTCCACTCCGAGATCATCGGCACCAAGGGCATCCTCGAGATACCCGACACCTTCTTCGACAACCCCGCCCCCATGACCCTGCGCCTCGGCGAGGATGTTCAGGAAATCCCCGTGGAGCCCTGCGCTCGCTATGTGCTCGAGGTAGAAAGCTTCTCCAACTCCCTGCTCAACGGGCAGCCCGCAGCCTTCAGCCTCGACGAGACCCTGCGCAATGCGGAGGTGCTCGACGCACTGATGGAGGACAGCCTCAGGAAGTGAGCGACGCCTCCTGCAGGCACAACGGCAGGCTGACGCGGAACTCGGTTCCATGGTCCTTGGGGAAGCTTTCGCAATCCCGGCTGAACACCTCGACCTTGCCTCCGAACTCCGTGACGAAGCGGCGCATCAGCGTCATGCCGAAACCGGTGCCCTTCTCTCCGTCGGTCCCGTAGCGGCTGTGGCTGCGGCCGACGTCGAAGAGACAATCCAGGATCTTGGGCGGCATGCCGATTCCCTGGTCCCGGATGCTCACGCAGAGGAAGCCGTCGCCCTGGGTGCCGCTGATGGAGATGCGGGCCCCGTGCGGGGAAAACTTGATGGCATTGGAGAGGATGTTGCCGAAAACGGAATTGGTCAGGGTGCAGGGCTCACCGCTCACGCAAACGGAAGGCAGGTCCAGCTGCACACTCAGTCCCTTGGCCTTGAGCCTGTCCTCGGCGAGGAGCAGGCATTCCTCAAGTACGGGCCTGACAGCGACCGCTTCAAGGTGAACGCCCTTGTCCTCCACACGGCGCAGATCGCGCACCAGCCGGGTCAGTCCCACGCCATTGCGGACCGCCGCCGCCATGCGTGGCATGAAGTTCCCCAATTCCGCCTCCGGGTGCAACTGCAGCAACTCCATCGTCATGCTAAGCACCGAGAATTGGTTCGCCACATCATGGCACACCAGGTGCAGGAGCTCCTTGAGCTCCCTGTTCTTCAGCTCGATCTCGCGCTGCTGCGAACGCAGCATCAGGTGGGTGCGCACGCGGGCCCTCAGTTCCTGCGGGCGGAACGGCTTCGGCACGTAGTCGTTCGCCCCCGCCTCGAAACCCTTGACGATGTCATCCTGCTCCGTCTTCGAAGTCAGGAAGATCACCGGCGTCTCCTGCGTGGCGGGCTTGGAACGCAGGCTTCGGCAGACCTCATAGCCGTCCATCTCGGGCATCATCACATCCAGAAGTATGAGGTCGATGCGCTCCCCCTCCTCGCAGATGCGCAGGGCCTTCGCCCCGCGGTTTGCGATCTTCAGCTCATAGTCATCGCGCAGGAGACCGACGAGGATGTCGATGTTGGACGGGGTGTCGTCCACGAGCAGGAGGCAGGGACGCTGGAGAGCGGAATCAGGGGTCATCATGGAAGGGGGAATGTGGAGAGCCAGGTACGGGTGTTCAGGGCTGGAGAGCATCCAGCGCCTGGCGGGCCTTGCACACCTGCTCGAGCGCAAGGTCGAAGTCGTAGTCGGAAATTGCCTTGAACAGTTTATCGACGAGCGGGCTGAGTGCCGTGCCCTTGAGGGCGGCGACAAGCTCGATCCCGACCTCGGCGGAACGCGCATCGTTCTTGAGCAGCAAGCCCTCGAGGCGCTGCAGGAGTTCTCCCACGCGCACCTTGTCGAGCGCCAGTTGGGCGGCCGCCACGGTGGGTTCGCCCACGAAGGATGCCAGTCCCGCCAGCACAGGGTTCAATGCGGCGAGGGTCCCCTCGAGGGCGACGCTAAGTGCATCCCGGTCGCGCCCCATGCACGCAGTCTCCAGCAGTGAGGCAGCCTCTTGGAGTGCGAGCGCGCCAATGTTGCCCGCTGTTCCCTTGAGCGTGTGGGCCAGCCGCTCCGGTGCCGCGGGATCCGAGCCGACGAGTGCCGCCTCAAAACGCGCTGCAAAGGAATCCTCCGCGGCCTTGAACTTGCACAGCAGGCGCCGGTACAGCCGAACATTGCCCATGCTCACGGCAAGGCCTGCACGGGTGTCGATGCCCGGCAGCCTGCTCAGGTCCTTGATGGCCTCGGGGACCGCACTCGTCGCGGGCGTAAGGCGTTCAGGGGGCACCAAGGGCTCGGGGGCCTGGCACACCCAGCGCGAAATCGTGGCGAACATCTCGCCGACATTGAGAGGCTTCGCGATGTGATCGTTCATGCCCACCTCGATGACCTTCTCGCGCTCACCTGCCATGACATTCGCGGTCATGGCCAGAATGGGCACTGAGGCCAGGGCGGGGATCTTGCGAATCTCACGCGTCGCCTCGTAGCCGTCCATGACGGGCATCTGGCAATCCATGAGGATGCCGTCGAAACGCGCCCCGCCGCGCAACAGGTTCAATGCCTCGGCGCCATTCGTGGCCAGCGTGACCTCTATGCCGGCGTTGCGCAACAGTTCGAGCGCCAGCTCCTGGTTCATCTCGTTGTCCTCGACAAGGAGCAGCCGTTTGCCCCCGAGCTGGTGCATGTGCAGGGACTGGTTGTCCGCCTTTTGCTGTGCACGGCTTTCCCCGAGTGCCCCCTTGCCGAGCGCCTCCCCCAGGGTCTCCAGGAGCGTGGAGGGCGTGACCGGCTTGGTGAGCACCGAATTCAGCGCCACACCTCGCTCAGCCGCGGCTGCCTGCGCGTCCTCCCGCCCGAAGGCAGTCACCATGATCGTCACGGGCCTGCGCAGGAGTTGCATGCTCTGCAGCCGCTCAATGCAATGGAGCCCGTCCATGCGCAGCATGCGCCAATCCATGAGGGTGACTTCATAGGGCCGTTGCGCGAGTTGCGCCTCCGCCAGCTTCTGCAGCGCCTGCTCGCCATCGGAGGCCGTGTCCACCTCAAGCCCGAAACTGCGCGCCATGGAACTGAGAATGTCCCGGGCGGAGGGATTGTCGTCCACCACCAGGATACGCAGGCCCTTCAGCTCATCCGAGCGGAGCATGCGGCGTGGCCGCGAATTGGGCCTGAGTCCGAAGCGCGCGGTGAAGTGGAAGGTGGAGCCTTCCCCCTGCACGCTCTCGACCCAGATCCTCCCCCGCATCAGCTCGACGAGCCTCTTGGAAATCGCCAGGCCGAGACCGCTTCCCCCATACCTGCGCGTGGTGGAGGCATCTGCCTGGCTGAAGGACTGGAACATGCGCCCGAGTTGCTCGGGAGAAAGGCCGATGCCGGTGTCGCGCACCCAGAAATGCAGCTCGACCTCGGAATCGTTCTGGGAGAGCGCGCGGATGCCCACCACGATCTCGCCGCGCTCGGTGAACTTCACCGAGTTGTTGCCGAGGTTGAGCAGGATTTGCCCCAGCCGCAGGGGGTCGCCCAGCAGCTGTGTCGGAAGGTCCGGAGAGGCGTCGAAGAGGAGCTCCAGCCCCTTGTCCTCCGCCTTCATCCCGACGAGGTTTGAGAGATTGTCCATCACGTCCTCGAGGCGGAATTCGACGTTCTCCATGCGCAGCTTGCCGGCCTCGATGCGCGAGAAATCGAGGATGTCATTGATGATGCCGAGCAGGTTCTCCGCCGAGCGGTGCACCTTCTCGATGTAGTTGCGCTGCCTCGGATTCAGGTCCGTGCCAAGCGCCAGGTGGCTCATGCCGATGATCGCATTCATCGGCGTGCGAATCTCGTGGCTCATGTTGGCGAGGAAATCGCTCTTGGCCCGGGTGGCATCCTCGGCGAGCTCCTTGGCATGGCGGATCTCGGCCTCGGCCTCCTTGAGTTTCTGGATGTCGATGAGCCAGCCCAGGACTCCCTGCTCTCCGTCATACTCCGTCCTGATGTAGGTGGCGAGGATGTCATGGATTTCCCCGTTGGGCCCGAACATCTGGATTTCCATGTCGCGCGCAATGCCGTCGCGCTCGAGGGCCTTCACGATGAGATCCCTCTCCTCGGGATGCACGTAACTTCGGCTGGCGACGGCCCCCACCCTGAGGTTGACCAATTCACCGATGCGCGGATTGGCGAAACGGATCTCGCCATTCACGGAGATGGCGACGCCTACGGGGGCGGTGTCGAGCATGCGCTGCAGCTTTTCGCGCTCATGCGCAATGGACGCCTCCGCCACGCGGCGCTGGGTCACGTCAATGACGGTGGAAATGAGCAGCGTGCGCTCCTCATCCTCGGCAAGGAACACGGTGACCTCCACGTCCAGAAGGCTGCCGTCCTTGCGACGGTGCCTGCGCTCAAAGGTCGCAGGGCGCCTGTCCTGCTGCAGTCGGTTCACCAGCGAGGGCAGTGCGTCGAGGGTGAAGTCAGGATCCCAGTCCGTGATGCGGCGTCCCAGCAATTCCGAGGCCTTGTAGCCCAGGTGGTCCAGGCCGGACTTGTTTGCGTACACGATGACGCCCGTGCCCGGATCG
>JAHFTI010000550.1 GCA_023265535.1 Opitutaceae bacterium | reverse complement strand
GCGGTCCTCCTTGACTCCCGCTTCGGCCGCCAGCCTGGGCCAGGCCCGGACTGCCTCCGTGACCTCGGCGAGGATCTTCTCGGCCCGCCCGCGCTTTAGCCCCGCGAAACCGGCGACGGCGCGCAGATCTTCGACTTCGATCCCGTCGAGCTTGCCGTTTACCGACATCTGGTGTTGCGAGGTATGGCGCCCCCGGGGGTTGTAGGCGTAAACGACGTCGAAGGCGGGGGAGAGCGACCAGCGGCCGGCCCGATCCATCAGAAAGGCGATGTTCTTCACATGGTCGTCCTGGTTGCGGGCCACCACGTTGAAGACCATGCGCCGGAACTGCTGCTCCCCCGCAGCGTGGGGGAGGCCGAGTCGGCGGATGACCCTGAAGGCCTGTTCGTAAGAGTGGGCCCCTGCCTGGTTGTAGTCGAGATGGGCGAGCGCGGCCAACGACTGCATGTGGAGCTTGTCGCCGGGGGTCGTGCGATCGAAGCGCCGGGTCATGAAGTGGCGCCTGCCGCCCTCCTCGAGCAGCCGGCACTCGGCCATCTCGATGCCGGCGTTGCCGGCCATCGTTGAGTAGACCCATTCGACGACGCCGTAGCCACGTGCGGACCCGAAGTCGCGGGTTTCGTCCTCGACGCCATCGAACTTCAAAATCCAGTACTCGAACCCGGGCCCGGTGTCCAGCTGGCCGGAGCGCAACTCGTTTGTGGTCGGATTAAGGGCGATCAGGGCCTTCGCTCGGGCGCCACCGGCGGATGTACCGACGCGAAGGATTTCTCGCAGCGCATCTCGCTTCTCTGGTTGGTTCAGCGAGGTTGCCAGGTCCGCCCGCCTGGCCAAGACCTCCGCCGCAAGATCGACCAAGGCTTCGAGGTCGAGGATGTGGCTCTTGGTCGGCTCGGGACCGAGGGCTGGAGCAAACTCAAGGGCCCCCATTCCCCGCTTGCCTGTGTAGCAAAGGCGCCTAACCGCGTCGAAGTCATCTGTCTCTTCCCCCCTGGCGGTCAGCCAAGCCTCGATGAGGGCATTGCCATACAGATCGGGAAGCGAATCGGCCAGCAGCCCGGGTAGACCCCTAAAGCTTTTCTCGGGGAGACCGGGGAAGCTGTAGATGCGCCCGGGGGCAAGGGGCATGGCAAGCGGCGAAATCTCGATTCCGCGCGAGGCGAATTCCGAGTCGTACTCAAAGGTGGCCGCCTTCGCACCATCGCTCAGGAGCACCGCGCCGACGGTGGCGCCCCAGAGTCGAACTTCAGCGAGCGAACTCAAGTTTCGTCCTCGTCGGGCCAGCGCCACGGCCGTGGAGGCTCTGTGGGTCTGGCGCCTCGGTGGGACCCGGCACGTTGCCTTTGCCGTCCCCTCCGCTTCAACTCGTCAATGGGGCTTGGTGACGATTCCGGGATCAGTTGGTTGAGGCCGTCGAGCAGATCGAGTGCTCGCAGAACGCTGATCAGGTTGGCCAGGGATGCGGACTTTCCATCCTCGATGCGCTGGAGGGTCGCCCTGCCGATTCCGGCTTCTTCCGCCAGCTTCGCTTGATTCAAGTTGCGATCGAGCCTGGTGCGCCGCAGGCGAGACCCCAGCTCTTCGAGCACTGCTGCGTTGGTATCCCGCGTCGAAATTGGCATAGTGCTTCGCTAGTAAAGCACTAAAGCCTTAAAAGGCTTTTTTACATCACTAATGATGCAAAGCATGCAAACTGCCGCCAGGCACGGGGTTAAGGCGGATCTCAGGCAGGAATCGCGGAAAGCCGCTCCTCGACCCACTTGGTCGAGGCGATGTGCCTGCTCATGCCGAGCTGCTTGGGCTCGGCGCCGAGCGCCAGGCCGACCAGCTGCGGGAGGTGCAGAACCGCGAGGCCGAGGTCGCGGTTGACGACCTTCGCCGCCTCGGGCTGCTGCATGTCGAGGTTGAGGTGGCAGAGCGGGCAGGGGGTGACCAGGCAGTCGGCGCCGGCGTCGAGCGCGTCACCGACATGGGTGCCGGCCTGGCGCAGCGAGGTGTCGCGGTTCATCGTGATCACCGGGAAGCCGCAGCACTTACGGGCGCCGTCGTACTCGACCACCTCTCCGCCCAGCGCCTCGATCACCTTCTCGAGGTAGATGTCGCGGTCGGGGTGCTCGTCGTATCCGAGTCGCTCCTTGGGACGGACGACGTAGCAGCCGTAGAAGGGGCCGACCCGCAGGCCCGAGAGCGGTCGCACGACCTTCTCGGCGAGCTTGTCGAGGCCGTAGTCCTCGACCAGGACCCAGAGGAAGTTTTTGTTGGTGAAGCCGTCCTTGCCCTTCTCGTAGGCGAGGCCCTGGCCGCTCAGCACCTCGTTGATGTGGGCGCGGTAGGCGGAGTCGGCGTCGAGGCGCTGCTGGCACTCCGACTGGGCGCCCTGGCAGGTCGAGCAGATGTTCATCATCGCCAGGCCGGTCTCTTGGGCCAGGGCGAAGGTGCGGGCGTTGAGTGTGTCGGCCAGCTCCTGGTTGTGCTCGGCGATCACCCCGGCGCCGCAGCAGTTGGCGCGGTCGAGGGTGACCAGCTCGATGCCGAGCTTTTCGGCGGTGAAGGCCATCGAGCCGTGCAGCTCGGTGGTGAAGCCGCGCGAGACGCAGCCGGGCCAGTAGGCGAGCTTCATTCGCCCTCCTCTCCCTTGATGTAGAGATTGAATTCTTCGCGGTGCTCCTCGGCGTGCTTGTAGATCGCCTTCACCTCGTCCTGGGCGCCGCCGGGCAGCTTCGGGTGGACTCCGGGGATCAGCTTCGGCACCGAGCGCATCTTGCCGCTCTTGATGCCGCGAATCGCGGTCGGGATCGAGCCGAGCAGCCCCTTGATCGCTCCCTTGCTCGGCTTCAGCTTGCCCTTGACGCCGGGTGCGAAGGACTCCTGAAGCAGCAGCGACTCGTCGAGCGTGCCCTTCTTCTCGATGATCTTGACGAAGGCTTCCTCGTGACTGTGGCCGTTGTTGGGATCGTCGTCGATCCCGTTCTCGCCGGCCTTGCGCCGCAGGCGCATGATCTGGTCCATCGGCGCCACGTCCTTCGGGCAGGCGTCGACGCAGCTGAAGCAGTGGGTGCAGTCGTAGATCCCGTGCGGGTCGTGGGCGAGGTCGTGAAGGCGCTCCACGGTCTCGGCGTCGCGCGGGTCGCCGACGAAGCGGTAGGCCTTGGCCAGCGCCGCCGGGCCGATGAAGTCGGGGTCGGCTTCCATCGAGAGGCAGGAGGAGACGCAGGCGCCGCACTGGAT
>JAHFTI010000070.1 GCA_023265535.1 Opitutaceae bacterium | reverse complement strand
GGAGACAGGGGAGGGGAGCTTCGAGCGCGACGAGGGTTTCGATGTGGATCAGTATTTCAGGAACAGCTTCGGCGTTTACACCAGCGAGGGCTCCAATGAGGTCCGCATCCGCTTCAATGCCAAGGCCGGCCGCATCGTCTCCGAGCGTTTCTGGCACAGCTCCCAGACAATCACACCCTTGCCCGACGGTGGCGTGGAACTGAGCCTGCGCGTGGGCGACTTCACCGAGCTGGAGAACTGGATCCTCGGCTGGGGAGCCCAGGCGCGTGTGCTTGCCCCCGCCTCCCTTGCCACGAAAATCCGTGAAACCGCCCTGGCCCTGGTCGCAGCCTACAAGGCTCCCGATCAGGGTTGAAAAGCGCCATTCCCCTCACGATAGTCCGCCACCCCAAGGCCCCCACGATGCGCATCAAGGTACAGCACGACAACCGCGAGACAGGCCCCTTCACCGTTGCCGAACTCTTCCGCGCCCTCGAGGCCGGTGAGGTGTGCGCCATGGATTGGTGTTGGGACGACAGCGATTTCCGCGGCATCCGCACGGTGCACCAGGTCCTGACGGAAACCTCCAAGGCCCACCGCAACGAGTCCCGCAGCGCCGCAGTGCGCAAGCTCCTGCAGCGCGAGGCCTCGGCGGAGCGCGTGCGTTCGGCCATGCGTGATGATCCCGAGCTCAAGGCCGAGCTCGAGGATTACAAGCGCCGCCTTGACCGCGAGCTGCTCCAGCAGAAGGAAATCCTCGATGAGGAGCGCAAGGGCTTCCTCGAGATCCGCTCCCAATTTTTTGAGGAACGCTCGCGCCTGGAGGCGGACCTCAGCCGCGCCCGCGAGGACATCGAGCATGTGCGCGAGACGATCGCCGATGCGAAGAAGCGCCTCGCCGAAAGGCACCGGCGCCACGCCAAGACCGTTGGCGACTACGAGGCGCGCCGGAAGCGCGCCAACGCCGAACTCGCCCGCGAGCAGGAACGCATCAGTGCCGAGTGGAACCGCATGGTGGAGCTGGAGAAGCGCCTGAATGGCGAACGCGCCGACCTGGACGAGGCGAAGCAGCAGGCCGCCGAGGAGGCTGAGGCCGGCCGGGCCCGCGTCGCCGAGGAGCTCAAGCGCGTGCGGGAAACGGCGCGCAAGCTCAGTGAGGACAAGGCCGAGGTGGAGGAGCATCGCCGCCGCGCCGTCGCACACCTGCAGGAAGTGAAGGACCGGCTCGACGACGAGCGTCGTCGCCTCGAGGAAAAGGAGCGCAGCATCGCCAGCTCCCGGGCCGACTTCGACGCCCATTGCCGCAAGGCCAACGCCGAGCTCAACGCCGAACGCAAGCGCCTCGAGGATGAACGGCGCCAGCTCATGGAGCTGCACCGCGAGTTCAGCGCCAGCGCCAGCACTGCCTCGCAGGTCGGCTACAGCGGCCCCAAGGACGACAAGTACTACGGACGTCTGCTCGGTCTCACGGGCAAGGTCTCCTACGACGAGATCAAGCGCGCCTACCGCTTCAACGCCTTCCGCTGCCATCCGGACAAGGTGCAGGACCTGCATCCCGACTTTGTCTCCCTGGCGAACGGCAAGCTGCGCGAGCTCAACGAGGCCTTCGAGTACTTCCGCGCCCGCTACGAGAAGAAGAAGAGCCGTGAGGATTAGCGCCTGATGACACGCCTCCTTCACACCGCGGACTGGCACCTGGGCGCCCGTCTGGTCGACAACGAGCGCCTCCCCGAACAGTCCGCCTTCCTGGATTGGCTCCTGCTGCGCATCGAGGCCCTGCGCCCCGACATGCTTGTCGTGGCAGGCGACATCTTCGACACCGCCAATCCGCCCCAGCAGGCGTTGGCCCTCTACTACAATTTCCTCGTGCGCCTCGCCGCCCTGAGGCCGCCATGCCAGGTCCTGATCCTGGGGGGCAACCATGATTCGCCCGCCACGCTCAATGCGCCGCGCGAGCTCCTCAGGAGCATTTCCGTGACCGTTGTGGGGGATGCCCCCGCCACCCCCGAGGAGGCCCTGCTCGAGTTTCCCGACCTGGTGCTCTGTGCGGTGCCCTACCTGCGCGAGCGCGATGTGCGCAACGCCGTCGCCGGCCAGTCCTTCGAGGAGGTGGCCACCGGAATCCGCGAGGGCGTGCGCACGCATTATCGCGCCGTGCGCGAAGCCGGTCTGAGGCGGGCCGCAGGGCGTCCGCTGATCGGCACGGGGCACCTGACCGTGGCCGGTTCGCTGGGAAGCGACAGCGAGCGCACCATTCACGTGGGCAACCTCGGCGCTGTCGGCTCCGACTGCTTCGACGGCTTTGCCTATGTCGCGCTCGGGCACATCCACAAGCCGCAGGCGGCCGACCCGGCCGGGCGCGTGCGTTACCCAGGCTCTCCCATTCCCCTGAGTTTCTCGGAGGTGGGTGTGGCCAAGGAGCTGCGCGTCATCGATGTCGTCGCCGGTGGCCTGGAGGTGGGTGTGGCGACCATCCCCGACTTTCGGCCGCTTCAGAGGGCCAGCACCCGCCTGGACGGTATCCAGGGTTTGCTGGCGCAGCTGCAGGGCGCCGCGGACTGCCCCTTCGAACCGTGGCTGGAACTGACGGTCACGGACGGTGCCGAATACCCCGACCTGGACCGCCTCGTGCGCGAGGCCGCCAAGGACCTGCGCCTGCGCGTGCTCAAGGTCCTGGTGCCGCGGCCCGCGGGGCAGGGCGCATTCTCCGCGGGCTCTGGCGCCGAGGTCCCGTCGCTCGACTCACTCCGTCCCGCAGAGGTGTTTGAGGCGCGCCTGCGGCAGGAGGGCATCCGTCCCGAGGACGAGGCCTGGGGACGCCTGCGCGGGACCTTCGAGGAACTGCTCGGCTCGCTGCATGATGCGAAGGAGGGCGGCGCATGAAGATCCTTTGCCTTCGCTTTCAGAATCTCAACTCCCTCCGCGGGACCAACGAGATCGACTTTGAGCATGGCCCGCTGGGTGCCGCTGGTCTCTTTGCCATCACCGGTCCCACGGGCGCGGGCAAGTCGACCCTCCTCGACGCCATCACCCTCGCCCTCTATGGCCGCGCCGCCCGTTACGGCTCACAGCCCAGTCCGGAGACCATGATGAGCCGCCACACCGGCGAGTGCTTCGCCGAGCTGGACTTCAGCTGCGCGAGCGGGCGCTTCCGCAGTTCCTGGACCCTGCAGCGCGCGCACAAGAAACCCACCGGCAAGCTTCAGCAGGCCAAGCGTCGCGTGAGCGCACTGCCCGGCGGTGAGGTGCTTGCCGAGAAGACTGAGGAGTCGGGACAGCTCATCGAGAAACTCACCGGCCTGGACTATGAGCGTTTCCTGCGCTCGGTCATGCTGGCGCAGGGCGACTTTGCCGCCTTCCTCCGCGCCAAGCCCGATGAGCGCGCCAATCTCCTTGAGCAGGTGACCGGCACGGAGGTGTACAGGCTCATTTCCACGGAGGCCTTCCAGCGCTGCGCCCGCGCCAAGGCGGCCCACGAGGTTCTGCTTGGCCAGGGGGCGAATATCCAGGTCTTGGATACAGCCGAACGAGAGCGCATGCTTGGCGAGCTGGCTGGCATCGAGGCGGGCAACGTGCAGCGTGGCGCCGCGCTCCAATCCCTGCGCGGACGCCTCGAGGCGGTCTCGCGACGCCTGGAATGGGAGCGTGCAGACCAGTCCTGCAGGGAGGCGCTTGCCGACCACGGGGCGGAGCTTGGCAAGGCGGCCGGGGAGCTCGGCCGGCTGGCCCTCTCCGAGCGTGCCCGGCAGCTGTTGCCCCAGCTGGGCATGCTCGACCGCTGCCAGGAAACCCTGCGCGGACAGCGCCTGGCCCAGGAACGCAACCGCGGGCTCCAGCCCTCCTTGGCTGAGGCCCTCTCCGGGGCGGAGGCCGCCCTCGCCACCGCTGTCGCCTCGCTTGAGGCCGGAAACAGGCGCCAGGAGGAGCTGCAGGCCCTCTGGCTGCGCGTGCAGGTCCTGGATACGAAACTCTCCTCGGCCAGGCAATCGCTGACGGGACAGGCCGAGGCCCTGTCCGCATTGCTCACGGAGCTCCAGGCCGCCAGTGCAAAGATCACGGTCCAGGAACGCGAACTCGAGGAGACACGCAAGGTGATGGACAATGGACGGCTCTGGCTCGAGGCCAACGCCGCCGATGGCAGGCTCGAGGAGCTGCTTCCCGCCGCCCGCACCGCGTCGCAGGCCTGGGCCGAGGCCTCACGCCGCCGCGCCGACCAGGCGACGCGTATCAAGACTTTGGAGACACAGCTCGCCGAGGCCTCTCGCGGCCTGCAACGCGCGGAACGGTCCCTTGTCGACGCCGACGCCGCCCTGGCCCCGGCCCGCAGGGCCGAGGCGGAGCTTTCCACGCGACTTACCGCCCTCCTTCCCCCGGGCGGGCTGAGGGATCTCGAAGGCCAGGTCACCGCCGCCCGCCTCAGGCACGAGGCTCTCGTCCGGCATGCGGAGCTGGCACGCCGTATCCGCGAAGGCACGACACGCGCCGCCGCCGCCCGGGACACCAGGGCCGCCGCGGAAACCGCCCTGCGCGGCATCGAGGAGAGGACTGCAGTCCTGGCCCGCGAGCGCGACCTGGCGAGGGCCCTGCTCCAGGCCTGCAAGCAGGCCCTTGGTTTTGCGGAACGCTGCTCCGCGCTGGTCTCACATCGTCCCCACCTCGTGGACGGGCGCGAATGTCCCCTGTGCGGTTCCACCCACCATCCCTGGGCCCACAGGGCGGACGAGGACCTGGGCGAGCTGGTCAGGGCCCGCCAGGCTGAGGCCGACGCGGAAGCCCAACTCGGCCGTTTCAATGAGGCGTGGAGCACCCTTCAAAAGGAGCTCGGAAGTGCACAGCAGCGTCTCGCCCTCAGTGAGCAGACCCTGGCCACCCTCACGCAGGAGGAGCTGCGCCTGCAGGCCGACTGGGCGCAGGCCGAGCCTTCACTTCCCGCCGCCCTGTCGCCCTCGGATGAGGAGGCCCTGCGCACCCTTGTCTCCGAGGCCCTTTCGCAGGAGCAGGCTCTTGGGTTTCGTTTGGAGCAGGCCCGCAGCCGGGCTGACGACCTGGCAAAGGCCTCTGCCGCGCTTCAGGAACTCGTCACGCACCGTGAACGAGCCCAGGCCGAACACGCCAAGGAGGTCGCCCTGCATTCACAGTGGTCGGTGCAGAGGGGGAGTGCCCAGGAGGCGTTGCGCGAGGCGGGGGAGGAGGAGGAGCGCCTCGCGGCACAGGCCCGTCTCCTGCTGGCATCCCAGTCCCTGCCCTCCACTGCGGACCAGGCTGCCTATGCGGACCTCCTGGATTCCCTGCAGCGGAAGGCCTCGCTCCACGCGCGTGCCCTCCAGAAACTCCAGACCCACAGCCAGCGCCACGCCCTTGCCGAGACCACGCTCCTGCACCTGCGGGAGACCGAGCAGCAGCTGCGCCTGAAGGTCGACGAGGCCAGGGGCAGGCAGGCTGCCGACACGGCCGAGTTCGACAGGCTCAGCTCCAGCAGGCGCGAACTCTTTGGGGATGATTCCATCGATGCCTCGCGCGTGGAGGCCAAGCGGCGCCTGGACTCCCTTACGGAGGCACGGTCCCTGGCGGAGAACGGCCAGCGCGAGGCGGCCTCCAGGCTCGCGGCCTGCGAGGCTGAACTGCAACGCCTCGGTCTTGAGATCCATGCGGCTGAACAGGAGTGCTCCAGCCTGGCGGCGGCCTTGGGGGAGGCCTCGCTCGCCGCAGGCTTTCCCGGGCAGGATTCCCTGCGCGCGGCCTTGCTCCCGGCCGCTGAGCATGAGCGTCTCCTTGTGCTCCGCCGCGGCCTTGAGGAGCGTGGCATCGCACTGCGTGCCGAACAGGCGCGCCTCGCCGCAGAGATGGTTGCCCTCGCTCCCGGCTCCGCCGCCGATGCCACGCGCGGCGGCGAATTGAGGGAGGAACTCAGCGCGCTCGAGTCCCAGGGCGCGGAGGCGACCCGCAAGGCCGGTGCGCTCGACCAGTGTATCCGGACAGATGATACGAACCGCGCAAAACTGGGCGCCCTGCTCTCCGCCACCGAGGCCGCCCACAGGGAATTCTCGCGCTGGGACGCCCTTCGCTCGCTCATCGGCTCGGCCGACGGAAGCCTGTTCGCGCGCTTCGCCCAGGGCCTCACCCTGGATCGCCTGGCCTGGCTTGCGAACCGGCACCTGCTTCACCTCAACCCGCGCTACAGCGTGCAGCGCTCGCGCGGAGGCGCCGACCCGGAGAAGCCCAAGGCCAAGGCGAACAGTGCCGAGTCGGAGCCCAGGGATCCTTCGAAGGAGAAACCCGCCGCCAAGACCGACAACAAGGAGAAGCCCAAGGCTGAGGACCTCGAGCTGGAGATCGTGGACCACTACCAGGCGGATGTGCTGCGTCCCATGGGCAGCCTCTCCGGCGGCGAGTGTTTCCTCGTGAGCCTCGCCCTCGCGCTGGCCCTCTCCGAACTGGCCAGTGGCAAGTCCGCCATCGAGTCCCTCTTCATCGACGAAGGCTTCGGATCCCTCGACGCCGACACCCTCGAGGCCGCCATGTCGGCGCTCGAAAGCCTGCAGTCCCGGGGCAAGACCATCGGCGTGATTTCCCACGTCGCCGTCATGCAGGAACGAATCGCCACACAGATCCGCGTGGTGCGCGAGGCGGGCGGTTGCAGCCGCATCGTGCTGAGCTCCTAAACTGCGTAGTTTTCCCTCAGGAAATTCCTAGGTCGATCGGGGGAATGCTGCCCCCTGAATCGGGGGGCAGAATGGACCTATCCGACTAGTCAGGGACGGGAGGCGGACTTATCGTTTCGGCAGCAACCCACACTCCCATGTTTTTCTTCAGCAGCAGAAAAGTTCAGAAGACTCGCCGCCGTCTGGTGGTGTTCACGGGCGCGGGCATGAGTGCCGAGAGCGGCATCTCCACCTTTCGCGGCAACGGCGGGCTCTGGGAGAACCATGATTTGCGCGAGGTCGCCAGCCATGAGGGCTGGGTGATGGATCCGCATCTCGTGCTGCGTTTCTACAATGAGCGGCGCAAGCAGATGCGCCGGTGCCAGCCCAACGCGGGGCATCTGGCCCTGGCCCGCCTCGAGGAGCAGTTTGACGTGCAGATCATCACCCAGAACGTCGACGACCTGCATGAGCGTGCCGGCAGTACCCGCGTCCTGCACCTGCATGGCGAGCTCACCAAGGTGCGCAGCTGCAA
The DNA here is from genome assembly GCA_023265535.1 of Opitutaceae bacterium. GTDB lineage: Bacteria > Verrucomicrobiota > Verrucomicrobiia > Opitutales > Opitutaceae > MWDT01. Next base: position 4,700 of record JAHFTI010000070.1, on the reverse strand, counting down.
AAACCCCGACTATGTGCGCGTCCTCCAGGGGGATGAGATTCATGTCGGCGACCTTTGTCCTGAAGGCGGCCAGCTCCGTCCCCACATCGTCTGGTTCGGCGAGGAGGTGCCCCTGTTTGACACCGCCGTGGCCAGTGCTGAAACCGCAGACATCTTTGTTGTGATCGGGACCTCGATGGCGGTGTATCCCGCCGCCTCGCTCGTCAATTATGTGCCTGCCAGCGCCCCCATTTATCTCATCGACCCGGAGCCCACCCTTCAGCGCGAGGGAATCACCGTCCTGCGCAGGGGAGCGTCCGAGGGAGTGGCTGAGCTCGAAAGGCTGATCGCCTCGCGGGATGCCCGGGAGGGCAGGCCTGTGGGGGTGCTCACCAGCCGGTGAGGGCGCGCAGTCGGGGCAGCAACTCCAAGGCGATTCGCTCGTGCTGGAAGGCCACCGGATGTGCGTCCAGGTAGGTGCCGGGCTGATGCCCGACGGGCGCCACCTGCACCGTGTTGTCTCCGGCAAGTGAATACTCGTGGGCGACAGCCTCAAGGCACCTCCGCAGCAGGCGCCTCTTGCCAATGTCGGGTGCCTCCGGTGCATCCGGGAAAATGGGGCTCTCCGCCAGGAGGATGGGCGTGCCCGCATGAACAGCGCGCATGCGAGCCAGGAATTTCAGCCATGCCGCCGTGAACGCGCTCTCGTCGGGCAGGCTGGAGCTGAAATCGTTGGTGCCGAGGCAAACCACGATCGCATCGGGCACGTAGTGTCCGTGGTTCCACAACGGGCTGGGATCGTCGGGAAGGCAGCGTTCGAAAAACTGCGGGGCGTTGGCCTGGTCGGTGCGGTTGTCCCAGGTGCGCGTGAGGCCGCGGCCACCGTAGCTTACCAGGTGCACCTGGGCATCCAGCCAGCGTCCGAGCAGCATGCCAAAGGAACGGGCTGCATTTGACCAGCGTGGGTTGGCACTGGCCGCCGCGGGAAACAAGTCGATGCCCTCGCCGCTGGTGATGGAGTCACCGATGAACAGCAGCCGTCGCGTTGGCCAGACCGGAGCCTCAAGCAGCCGCGTGCCAGCCGGCATTTCGAGCCCGAGGAAGTCCGCCATTCCCTGCCATGCTTCCGTGCGCCGCACCAGCTCCACGGTGCAGCCCTCGGGGCCTGCCGCCCCCGTCGGAAGTGGGATCCGGTTGCTGCCCTGCAGCAGGTGAAGGACGACCGGCTCCCACCCGTTGCAGGAGAGATTGAAGCAGCAGTCAGGCGTGTCCGCCCTGAAGTGCAGCGCCGGGGCGGGGCCCGTGTAGCGGAAACAAAACTTGATCCCCGGAAAGCCCATGCGCACGCCTCCACCGGGGAGCGGGGCCGTCCTTCCCATGAGGGCGATGCGGGAGTGGTCGGCAGGAAGCAGCAACGGGGAACTCATGGTGGCCTATTCGCTCGGGTTTTTCCAACGCACAAGGGTGAGCAGCACGATCTGCAGGTCCAGCCAGGGCGACCAGTTCTCAATGTAAAACAGGTCGTGCTGGATGCGCCGTTCGATGGAGCAGTTGCCTCGCAGGCCGTTGACCTGCGCCCAGCCGGTCATCCCCGGCTTCACCAGGTGGCGCGGCATGTAGTGCGGGATCGAGGACGAGAGGGTCTCCGCATGGTGGCGGCGCTCGGGGCGCGGCCCCACCAGGCTCATGTCGCCGCGCAGGACGTTCCAGAGCTGGGGCAGTTCGTCGAGGTTCCAGCGCCGCATCCAGGCGCCGATCCTCAGCAGCCTGCTGTCTCCCGCGGGCGTGCTCTGCCGCTCATGGTCGCGGGCCTCGGCCCCCGGGGTCATGCTGCGCAGCTTGAGCATCACGAAGTCGCGGCCTCCCGCACCCACGCGGCTCTGCCTGAAGAGCACCGGGGCTCCCGGGGACTCGCGCCGTATCAAGACTGCCAATACAACCATCAGGGGCAGGCTCAGGGGAAGCGCGAGCGCGGCCCCTGCCACGTCGCAGCAGCGCTTGAGCGCGCGATTCAGGAAGCGTCCCAGGGCGAGCTCCTCCACGCCCAGCACGGGCACTGCGCCGATCGTCTGCAGCCGCAGCCCGGTCACGAAGACCTGGAACACCGAGGGAATGATCTTCAGCTCCACGCCCGCCTTCTCGCAGGAATTCACGAGGCGGCTGAGCTCCTCCCGCGGCAGGTCGAGGCGGGCCGTGATCAGCACGTCGATCCGTTCACGCACGAAGAGGTTCTCAATCTCGGCCAGGGTGCCCAGCCTGGCAGGGGCCCCGGGGGGCGGAGCGACCGGGACGTCGCCTTCCGGCCTCTCGATGAGCCCTATCAGCAGGTAGGGATGGCTCTCATGCCGCCCCAACTCCGCGCACAGGTCAGCTGCCTCGTCCGACCATCCCAGGATCGCCGCGCGCTGGCGCAGCGGCAGGGTGAGGGCGGGGACTCCCACGAGCAGCCGGTGCGCCAGGCTGCGCCAGACCCAGAGCAGCACCACCGTGCACAGGCACGCGTAAACCACGAAGAGGCGGGAGATGGGAGGGGAGAACTTGAGCACCAGCGACATCCCGAGGTAGGTGACAAACCAGAAGGCGATGCCCTTCAGGATGATGCTCAGGGACTGGTAGAGGCGCAGGAGCAGTCGCTCGTCGTAGAGCCTGTTGTGCGCAAAGGAGATGACGAGAAAGCCGCAGCCCAGCCCCAGGAGCGGCAGGTAATCCCCCAGGCGGGCGCCGCTGACCTCGATGAAGAGATCCCCCAGCGGCGTGTGGTAGCGCAGCCAGTAGCCCGCCAGCAGGGCGCCGAAGATGACCAGCGTGTCGCCTGCCAGCAGGGCGGCCGGGATCAGGCGGCGAAGGCGGCTGTGTGTGTGGGCCGGGCTCATGTCAGCACATCAAGCACAAGGGACCCGCGGGGATCAATCCTGCTGCGCGGGGGACTTCGCGCCCGCGGCGGGGGCAGGCTGTCTGCCCAGGCCCGGGATGTCCTGCAGTTTCGCCAGGAGGAAGGGCGTGGGGATGCCTCCCTTGGGGCTGAACAGCCAGGGCAGGCACAGCATGGGCAGGCGCCGCTCGGCGATCAGCTCCAGGTCGACCAGGGGGAACCCGTCCTGGTTTCTCATCAGCACGTTGTAGCCCGGGCGCGAGTTGCGCGAGACCACCTGGAGTATCGGGACTTCGGATACGGAGGCGCGCAACAGGTCCCGGAGGGAGTCCGGGTGCCGTGCTGCCAGCCTGCCAAGGGCGTCGTCGAGGGCCGCATCGGGAGGCAGGCTGCCGGGTTCGGCGAGGCTGCGCAGGAGGGCGAGGCTGCGCGGCACGGCCTGGCCGTGCTCGGACGCGGGGCCGGTGCTTCCCGCGGCTGCTGCTGCCGACTGTATCCGTGGCCCCACTACGCCGGCGGGCGGCAGGTCTCCGCTTCCACCCAGCCACCAGGCCTCCACGGCCGCGTCGCGCTCCAGCCTGGCGCGAAGGGCGGGGCCGGCCAGGGGCTGCGAGAGCAGCTCGCGCCTGAGAGCGGCGCAGCGGCGCGAGGCCTCGGCCAGCAGCGGTCCCAGGGACGGCTCCTCCCACAGGGGCAGGCTGACAACGGCCGGGTTGTTCAGGAGCTCGAGGGCCAGTGCGTCCGCCGCGTCCCGTTCGCGTCCCGCGGCATGGAATGCAAGGGAGAGTCCCAGGTAGACGCGGCCCTTTGCGGGCATCAGGCGTGCGCAGGCCCGCAGGTGTTCCTCGGCCTGGTGCGGTGCGCGCAGGATCAGCAGCCAGCCAAGGTTGTAGCGCGCATACTCCTGGTCGCGGTTGAGGAGCAGCGACCGGCTCAGGAGTTCCCGCGTCAGTTCCATCCCCCGGCCCTCCGCAGCCCCTCCGGCCTGCCGTGCGGTGAAGGCGGCGAGCTGGTTGGTGTAGTAGGGGTTCTCGGGTGCCAGTTCCATCGCCCGCCGCGTGCCCGCCACGAAGCCCGCCCCGTCACCCCGTTCCGCCGCCTCCGCGGCACCGGCAAAGGCCGCGCGTGCGCGCGTCTCCCGGTACTGGGAATGCAGCGAGACCGCCAGCAGAAGCAGCAGGCCCAGCCCGCAAAGCCGCGCCAGGCGCAGCCGTTCCGGGGCCGCCTGCGCCTGCTGCACCGCTCCCGGTTCGCGCCCGAGGATCACAAGGATCGAGAGCAGCAGTGCGGAGGGCAGGGGGAGGTCGAGTTGGAAATCCGTGCAGGCGAAGACGCAGTAGCCCGAGAAAAGCGAGAGCAGCACCAGCGCCCGAGCCGGTTCCCTTCGCGTCCGTTCCGAGGACATCAGGCGGGCCAGCGCGCTGGCGGTGCCCGCGAGGAGCAGCAACAGGGAAAGCACCCCCGCGAAGCCCAGCTCAGCCCAGACCTGCAGGGGCGTGGAATGCAGCTCGAGCACGCCCGGGGCGGCTCCGGGCAGGCCCTGCTGGAAGCGGGGTATCAGCAGCGGCACGCTGCCAGGTCCCTGGCCCAGCAACGGGCGCTCGCGCCCCATCTCCATTCCAGCCACCAGCATGGCCTGGCGCTGCTGGTTGCTCTCACGAGCGTTCTCGTCCCATTGACCGGTCCTTGCGAGGGCGGCGAGGCGCGGGTCGAACAGCATTGCCGCCAGGGCCAGCAGCAGCGCCGCCCCGCAGAAGGTAAGCGTGCGCAGCAGGGGGGGCCTCCGCAGGTACCACCACAGGGGCAGCACCATCGCGGCCCCGGCGAGCAGGCCGAGCACGGCGCCCCG
>JAHFTI010000549.1 GCA_023265535.1 Opitutaceae bacterium | reverse complement strand
AGCGTGCCAGGAAGGGGTTATGAATGGCGTAAGGAAATATAGATGAGTGATATATGGTAAATTGTGTGCCTTGGTGCGGGGTGTTCCAAGTCAGGCGGGGGCGCTTTGGGTATAAGGGCCTCGCCATTCCAATGTGCATTCATAGGATGCCCGCCTTATGCCCCACGCCCCCCTTACCCCCTTCGATCAGCAGGTCCTGGACATGATTGAGCACAGCCCGGTCGGTGCCGTGCCCCGGACACCCACCTACGACGAGTCATTGAAGCGCCTCCAGGCTGCCCAGCAGGCGTATCATAGTTCCGACTACAAGGATGGCTATGTCACTGCGCGCACCCTTGCGAAGCTTCCCGTCTTCGTGGCCGCCGGCCTGCTCGAACTCGACTCCCATCCCGAGGACCACTCCAAGCTCGAGGCCAACAATTCCGTGTTCGACCGTTACGTCGCCTCGCTGCCCGCCGCACTCCGTCCCAAGGCCGAGGCGCTGCGCCTGCAGGTGAGCGGCAAGGCGATCCACCACCGTCCGAAGGCGGGCGGCGTCACCGTGCGCGATCCGTTGCACAGCCTTTTCCTGGTGCCGGGTGCCGGCCCGCAGCCCGGTCTTCCGGGCAATTACCTCCGCGGCACCATCGATGAGTTTCACGATGCCGCCCACGTGCTGCGCTGGCGCATCCAGGTGATGGATTCCGACACGGATGCCTCCGTGTGCCTGCTCGACAGCCTGCCCGAGGCGCTCGTCCGCCTGCGCGAGCTGCTCGACTGCGTGCCCTTTCACCTCTCCGAGCTCGAGGCTCTGGGGTTCGAGTTGCACTGAGCTCCCCTCGGCTGCGCTCGGGGCAGGCCCCCCGGCTGCGCTCGGGACAGGTCCCTGTTGCCGTGGACGCTGGTCTGGTCCTTAATCGCTCCTGGGCATGGTTCGAGGAAATACGACCCCTCGGCTACGCTCGGGGCCAAAGAGCAAACCTGATCAAGCATCCTGCGGCTGTTTCGTGTAGGATGCACACGTCGATGAAACACCAGGCACGCAAGGACGAGACACTCCGTTTCCACAAGGGCCAGCTGCTCCGTGTGCTCGCCTACATACGCGAGCATCTCGACGGCCCCATCGAGCTGGAGGCCATGGCCTCCCTGGCCTGCCTGTCGCCCTTTCATTTTCACCGGGTGTTCCGCGGCATGACGGGCGAGGCGCTGATGGCGCATGTGCGCCGGCTGCGCCTGGAGCGTGCCGCGAGGCAACTGCGTGCCTCCTCACGCCCGGTGATCGATGTCGCACTCGAGGCCGGCTTTGATTCCCACGAGGCCTTCACCCGGGCCTTCAAGGCGGCCTATGTGTTCAGCCCCACCGCGTTTCGCAGGCGTTCCGGGCCCTCGCCCTCCCTCTACGCGCCCTCGGGGGTGCATTACAGGCCGGGTGTGCCCCTCACCGATTTCAGAACCCAAAACAAAGGACTCGGCTCCATGAAAGTGAAGATCGTCCATCTCCCTCCCATTCGCGTGGCGTTCCTGCGCCATGTCGGCCCCTACAACGAGTGTGGTCTCACCTGGGACCGGCTGTGCACCTGGCTGGGCAAGGAGGGCCTGCTTGGCATGGGGGTGCGTTTCATCGGGGTGGGCTATGACGACCCCGAATGCACTCCTCCCGAGAAGGTCCGTTACGATGCCTGCGTCGAGGTGGGCGCGGACTTCGAGCCTGCCGATGGCATCGGCGTCCAGTACATCGAGGGCGGCGACTATGCCTGCGCCACGCATGTGGGCCCCTACGAGCAGTTGAGCGATGTGTACACTGTGCTCATGGGGCAATGGATCCCCAACCAGCAGCGCAGCCTGCGCAATGTGCCCTGCTTCGAGATCTACCTGAACACGCCCGAGAACACCGCTCCCGAGGATCTCGTGACCGATGTCCACGTGCCGCTCGCCCCCCGTTCCGCCACCCCATGAAAAAGCCCCTCAAATCAAAGTCCCTCGCCGCCTCGAAGGCCGGCAAGTCGTCCGCCTCGGCGGCCAGGAAGTCAGGGAAGCCTGTGGCCCTGAAGTCCTCCAAGTCCGTCAAAGGAACCGCGCCGGCCAAGGCTGACAAGGCTGCCAAGCCTGCAAAGGCGGCCAAGGCTCCCGCCTCGGCTGAGAAGCTGGACCTGCTGAAGGTTCACAAGGCCGCCTATGTGACCCCTTCAAAACCCGTGTTGCTCACCCCGAAGGCCGCCCAGTACCTGGTGGTCGAGGGGCAGGGGGCTCCGGGAGGCCCGGTGTTCGAGGCACGCCTCGGGGCACTCTATTCGATGGCCTTCACCATCAAGATGAGCCGCAAGTTCGCCGGCAAGGGCGACTACGCGGTGTCGAAGCTCGAGGCCGTGTATCCAGGAATTGGAGACGGTCCCGGGACGCCGCGCGAGCAGTGGTGCTGGAAGCTGATGATCCTTTCGCCCGACTTCCTCGCGAGCTCCGACCTGGAGGCCGCCGTGGCCCTGCTCACCAAGCGGGGCAAGCAGGGGGATGCCGCCCTGGTCCGCCTGGAGCGGATACAGGAGGGGCCCTGCGTGCAGATGCTCCATGTCGGACCCTATGACAGGGAGTGCGAGACCCTCGCCGTCATGGAGGCCTTCGCGAAGTCCAAGGGCCTCGGGCTCTCGGGCTTCTTCCACGAGATCTACTTCTCCGATCCCCGGCGCGTGGAGGCGGACAAGCTCAGGACGCTCATCCGCCATCCGGTCTCGCCGCTCTGAGCGGGAAGGGCGGGGGGAGGGGCGGCCCTCACCCGGGTGTGAGCCGGACCGGCCCAGTCAGGCCCTGCGGACAAAATCGTCCCAGGGCAGTGTCCTGGACCGGCTGGTGTCACGCCAGAGGGCGGTGAGCGTGTCCGCGGCGGGCATGCTGAAGGCCACTCCGTCGAGGAAGTTGAGCCAGCCCGCCTCCTCGTGGCGAACGCCCAGCAGGAGCTCGCGCAGGACGATGATGTTCCAATCGTGCGAGAAATGCAGGTCGAGGCGCCTGCCGTGAGGGGAGGGTTCGGCCAGGCAGGCACTCACATGCGCGAGCTTGCGGCGGGCGATGCCTGCCGGCTCAAGCACGACCGATTCCGGCACCTGCCCACTGAACCAGAGGCGGATGAAGTCGTCCCCGTGTCCCAGGTGCATGCGCCCCGCCTCGGCCAGGTCGCGGATGTAGTACACGCCCAGGTCCTCGGAAGGCCCGATGAACTCGACCTTCAGCCCCGCCCTCGTCGCCCCCTCGGCGACACACTC
>JAHFTI010000548.1 GCA_023265535.1 Opitutaceae bacterium | reverse complement strand
CCGCCTCCCCCTGCAGTATCAGCCACGAGGGCGGCTCACGAGCCATCGAGCCGTCTTCTCAGGGCGGCGGCGAGGACGGCGGCGGAAAAGGGCTTTTGAAGGAAATCAATGGCCCCCTTCGAGTCGTTGCCCACGTGCGCCAATTGCTTGGTGTAGCCACTCATGATGATCACGGGCAAGCCGGGCCGGATGCGTTGGAGGTGCTGGGCCAACTCGAGGCCGGTCATGCCGCCGGGCATCACCATGTCGCTGAGCAGAAGCTTCACCAAGGAGGCGTGCTCCTGCCATTTGGCAAGGGCCGCAGCCGGGGAGTCCGCCTCAAGGACCCTGTAGCCCAGCTGCTCCAGGCTGCGTCGCAGGATGGTCCGCACCGAGGCCTCGTCCTCCACAAGCAGGATGGTTTCAGTCCCCCTGAGGGAGCCGGCCGGCTTCTCGGCCACTTCGGAGGATTCGGCGAACGCCTCATGGGCGGGCAGGTACGCCTGGAAGGAACTGCCCTTGCCAAGGACGGAGAGCACCTCCACCCAGCCGTGGTGCTGGGTGATGATGCCATCGACCGTGGAAAGCCCCAGCCCGGTGCCCTTCCCTACCTCCTTGGTCGTGAAGAATGGCTCGAAGATGGCGGTGAGGTTTTCCGGGGGAATGCCACAGCCTGTATCCGTAACCTCGATACAAACAAAGGGACCGGGCCTGCGCTTGGGATGCCCCTGGCAGTCCTCAGGGCCCCAGGTGCGGTTGAAGGTGACAATCTCGACAGGCCCACCCCTTGGCATGGCGTCGCGTGCGTTGACGACCAGGTTGAGCAGCACCTGCTCGATCATTCCCACGTCGGCATTCACAAGGGGAATCGGGCCGCGGCTCGAGAACTGCAGCCTGTAGTCCTCGCCAATGACCCTGCCCAGCATCTTGAGCAGGTTGTCCACCGTGAGGTTGAGGTCGATGGGCCTGAGCTGAACGGGCACGCGGCGGCTGAACATGAGCAGCTGCCGCGTGAGGTTCGCGGCGCGGGTGGCCCCGTCCTCCAATTCCTTGATGGCCTGCCGCGCCTCGGCGTCGAGGGTCGTGTTCGTCTCGAGCAGGTTCAGCTGGAGGAGGGTGGCCCCGAGCATGTTGTTGAAGTCATGCGCCACGCCGCCCGCGAGGCGGCCGATGGAATCCATCTTCTGCGACTGCTGGAACTGCGCCTCCAGGGCGGCCTTTGCCCTTTCGGCCTCACGCCTGGCCGTGATGTCGTGGTAGTTCATCAGCACGCCCCGGATGTCGGGGTCGTGACACAGGTTCACCGCGGTGCACTCGATCCACTTGTACGAGCCGTCCTTGCATCTGTAGCGGCATTCGGCGGTGCCGGGAACATTCGGGCTGGCGAACAGCTTGGCGATGAATTGCCTGCCGCCCTCGAGGTCGTCCGGGTGTATGTTGGCTCAGGTGGAGACACCCACGAGTTCCTCAGGCCGCCAGCCGAACCACCGTTCCACGTTGGCACTCTTGAAGCGGTTGATGCCCTGCTCATCAAAGATGGCCACCACATCGCCGATGTTGGCGAACATCTTGGCCAGGCGTGCCTCATTCCTCCGGAGTTCCTCCTCGGCCCGCTTGCGGTCGGTGATATCAACAAAGCTCACCAGGCTGGCCCAGACCTGGCCCTTGTCATCGACCAGCGGCGAACCGGTGATTTCGAGGCGCAGACGGGTGCCGTCGGGCCGCTCAACCACCAGGTCGTCCACCTGGGACTGCTCCCCCTTCATGCCTCGGACGATGGGCATCTCGTCAACGGGGTACGGCTCTAGGCTTCCCACCTTCAGTGCCCTGTAGACCTCGGACAGGTTCTCCCTAGTGGCGTTGGGCAGGACACCCCTGCCGAGAAGTCGCAGAGCCGCGTCATTTGCCAGGAGGGGAGCACCTCCGGGAGCCGCCACCATGAACACGCCCGTGGGAAGCAGTCTCAGCAGGGCTTCGAAGAGCCGGTTCTGGCGGCTGAGGGCCTCCTGGGTTTGTCTCAGCCCCTCCTCCGCCCGTTTGCGGTCGGTGATCTCCAGGAAGGCGGCGACAAAATGGTTGGGCTTGTATTGGTAGCCCACGCAGTCGTACCAGCGGCCATTCGTCTGGAGGAACTGTTCAAAGCGGATCTGTTCGCCCGTCATGGCCACGCGCGCAAAGGTCCCAATCCAGTCGAAGGGATCCTTTTCGATGCCCGGGAAAGCCTCGGTGACCAGCTTGCCGCGCGGGTCCACGCCGGTGAGGGTCCTGTAGGTCTCGTTTGCGTCGAGGAAGCGGTAATCGACGGGCTTGCCCGAGGCATCGAATATCACCTCGTGATAGGCCACGCCGATGGGGCCCTTTTCGAACAGCGCACGGAATTTCCACTCGGCCTCCAGCAGGGACTGTTCCGCAAGTTTCTGCCGGGTGATGTCGGTGCAGAAACCGAGAAACCGGGTGTCCGAGAGTTTCACCGCCGAGACGGACCACCAGCCCGACTCCTGGTTCTTGCGGCGGAACATCAGCTCGCCCGAGGATTTCCCCTGGGTGAGCACCTGCTGAAAATGCCTGAGGCCTGCATCCAGGGAGAGAGGATGGAGAAGGTCGGAGACGCGAAGCTGGAGCAATTCCTCCCGTGAGTAGCCGACCATTTCAGCCGCCGCAGGATTCACGTCCACATAGTGTCCGGTCTCGTCCGTGACAAAGACCGCATGGGGCGCATGCTGCACGTAGGCGCTGAAGCGCTCCTCATTGCCACCGGCTGTTCCGGACTCGGGAAGAGTGCCGGAAAAGCAGGAGTGCAGCAGCTGGCGCAGCTTTCGAAGGAGGGGCATCACTGCACCCTCCTGACTAACGCTGTTTTAAACGCAGGCAAACCACATGGAGGGCCTACGTAATTTTGGCATGGCAGCCTTCCAGGGAATGCATGAGCACTCGAATCAGCAGCCCTCCACCAGCACGCGGCTGCAGAAGTCGGGCACGCCGCATTCGCAGGGGAGGATCAGACCTGCGAGCATGCCCATGGCAACCCGACCGATCTCCTCGAAATTCTGGTCCACGCCGCAGTCATGGAACGAGACAACAAAGTGACCGCTGGCCAGTCAGGGGGAGCGCCACCGCACCTGAAACAGGCCCTGAAAACGGGTGGACAGGCACGCGCCCCCCTCGCAAGCTCCCCGCGTGCAAGTGCCTCACCCCTACCGCACCTACGCAGCCGCCCTGGGCCTGTTCCTGCTTCACACGCTGGTCGTCCCGGGAACGGCGGC
>JAHFTI010000547.1 GCA_023265535.1 Opitutaceae bacterium | reverse complement strand
CCTTTGTTTCGGGCAGACGCACGCTCAGCCGAACGCAGGTGCCGCCACCGGGCCGAGCCTCGAACACACAAGACCCACCTGCTTCCTCCATACGCCGCTCGAGATGATCCAAGCCATTGCCGCGCTTCACCGTGGCGGGGTCGAAGCCGACTCCATCGTCCGACACGGTCACCTGCAGTCGCGAGCCGTCGACCTCAAAACGCACGCTCACCTCGGCCGCGTGGGCGTGCTTGAGCGCATTGTTCAGCGCCTCCTTCACAGCCATCATCAGCCGATGACGAAGACCGCTCGGCAAGGGCAGCGCGGGGAGTTGCGTGGGGATGTCCAGCCTGCAACGCAGGCCGGCGTCCCGCACGACTGCGCCCGTGTACTGGCTGAGATAGTTGCCGAAGCCCTCGATGGAATCATGCAGGGGGTTGGCCGCCCACACGATCTCCTCGAGTGCCGACGCCAGATCCTTGACTGCGGCATTGATATTACGAATCGGCTCCCGCACCGACTCATCCTGGGGCGCGGAAAGCATGGCGCGTCCGGCCAGCAGGGAAATTTGGGTGAAGCGCGAACCCATCTCGTCATGAAGGTCGCGTGCCATGCGGGTCCGCTCCTCCGCCACCGCACGATGCTGCTCCAGGCGCTGCAGTTCACGCTGCAATTTGCGCCAGGAGAGGTAGCGCACGCCTCCGATCAGCGCCACCGCCAGGAAACCTGCTCCAAGCAGCTTGAACCAGCGGGAAGCATAAAACGGCGGACGCACCTCCACGGGAAGCCTCAGGGACGGTCCTGTGGGACGCCCCAACTCATCGGTTGCCCACGCACGAAACACATAACTTCCCACCGGAAGCATGTGAAAGGAGAGTCCCGCATCCTGGCCTCGGCCGATGCTGTACATCTCATCACAGTCCAGGCGCAGCAACTGGCCGGGGACCACCGGCGCTGCGGCGGTCACCTTGTGCAGCCATCCTCCGGTGTTGTCGGGATTCGCATCCACCAGCGCAAGGACGGGTTCGACGGTTCCGTCTTCCGCCGGCTGGGAATGGATGCGTGGAATGTCGAGGCCGGTGCCATCACGCAGCCACTCGCTCGGATTTCCCCTGGGAGACTCCAATCCCGCCCCATGCAACTGATTCAGCTCATAAAGTGTGACGCCTGCACCGGCCTTGTCACCCTGGACCTGGGCGCTCAGGCGCAGGCGGCGCACGGCCCAGAAACCTGTCGTGCGCGGGGTGCCACCTGACACCAGCAGAATCTGCAGCCGGGTGGCCCTCTCAGGAACGACCACTTCGTCCACCTGACTGTGCCAGCGCGAATTCTGCGGCAAGCCACCCCAGCCTGGGCTGTCACCCTTGCGGATGAAAGACTCACTGCTCACGGCACGTGATTTGTCATCAATGAACCTCAGCACGAGATACATCTGCCCTTCGTGGTCGCGCCATTCATTTTCCCACCCCTCGAGGCGGGTCCTGAGCCGCACCACCGGCGGTTTTCCGGGAAGGGCCGTGGTGAGGCTGAGATTCAGCGGGAACTCCCCCTGAAGCAGAGAAATGCCCTCATAGTTCAGCTCTCCAAGGGTGGTGTCCGTCGCCTGACCCGCCACGGGAAGCACCTTGCCGCCATAGACGATTTCCGAGAGAGCTGGCCGGGCTGAATAGCGGACCTTGTCCTCGGCCGCCACCAGCGAAAGCACGCCGCTGCCGACCAGGCAGGTCATTAGCAACCAGACGGTTGAACGAAAAGCCAGGTGCACGGCAATCCTCGCGGGCAGCCGTTCCATAAAGGCGGGGGTACTATCGACAGGGAGTCGCATGAAATCCTGGCTAGACTAACAGCCCCTCCAGCCTCTGTCCATCCCCCTAAGATGGGATGCGCAAGGCTCCCCAAATAGTGAATACTCCACACTGCCTACTAGCCGGATTTGTCGGGAACGGCGGTCAACCCTGCCTCGCCCTGCCCTGCCCTGCCCCGCCCCGCACCGCACCGCCCCACTCCACCCCCCTCCCATGTCGGCTCTCACCCCCCGCTTACAGCTGCCCCCTCTGCGCCAAGGGCTGATGAACAGGGGTACCTCCGCACTTCTTTGGGCCGGCCTGCTCTTCGTCTCCTCGCTTGGCCTGTTTTCCGCCACCGTCCCCAAGAGCACACCACCCTCTCCATTGAATGTGCTCCTGATCGTCTCTGACGACCTGCGCGATGCGCTCGGCTGCTACGGCAACACGGCGGTCAAGACACCACACCTGGATGCCCTCGCCGCCCGCGGGCAACGCTTCGACCGCACCTATGTGCAATATCCGGTCTGCGGGCCAAGCCGCACCTCATTCATGACCGGCTGGCGGCCGGAACAAACCCGCATCCTGGACAATTCAAAATTCTTCCGTGATGCACATCCCAACGTCGTGACCCTGCCACAGGCCCTCCGTCAGGCCGGCTGGTACACGGCGGGCTATGGCAAGGTGTTCCACAGCGCCGGCGTGCGCGAGAAATGGATCGATACCGCCCATTCCTGGGATGATGCCCATGAGGCCACCGGCATCGATCAACGCCCCGCCCTGGTCGCCCACCGGAACCTGACCGAGGGGAAACTGAAGTGGTGCGAGTGGGGCATCACCGCCGACCCAGGCGAAAAACAACCCGACTACCTGACTGCCTGCGACGCCATCGCCGCCATGGATCGTGCCGGAGGGAAACCGTGGTTCATCGCCGCCGGCTTCCACCGCCCCCACGATCCCTTCTTCGCGCCGCAAAAGTACTTCGACCTCTACCCGCTTGAGTCGCTCACACCGCAGGTGGACCCGGCGGACATGACGCCCGCCCCCAGGCTGGCCTTCTCACCGGAAATGCACGAGGTCTTCAAGAAATTCAGTGATCAGGACAAACGTGAATACCTGCGCGCCTACTATGCCTGCACCTCCTTCATGGATGCCCAGGTCGGCCGCCTCCTGCAGGAACTCGACCGCCGCGGCCTGCGCGACTCGACCCTCGTGGTTTTTATCGGTGACAATGGCTTTCACCTGGGCGAGCGCGCCTGGTGGAACAAGGTGACCCTCTTCGAGCAGAGCTGCCGTGTGCCGCTGATCATGGCTGGTCCGCGTGTGCCCGTGGGCACCACCACGCGTGGCCTCACGGAGCTGGTCGATCTCTATCCGACGATCCTGGATCTCTGCGGCGTCGCACCGGTGCAGGAACTCGCCGGCTCCACCCTCAGGCCCCTCCTGGAAAATCCCGCAGGTCCGGGCAAACCCGCCGCCTT
>JAHFTI010000069.1 GCA_023265535.1 Opitutaceae bacterium | reverse complement strand
CCTTGTTGCGCGACTCGTTGAGATAGCCAAAGAGGGTTTCCACCTTGGCAATGGAATCGCCGGAGCCCTCGATCTTGAGCCACTCGTCACGGGTGACGAGCTTCACGGCGAGCACCTTCTCCAGCTCGAGCAGGTTCTCCTCGCGGCCGCCGTAGAGGGAGCTCAGGTGGCGGGGATTCGGAAAATAAAGGGTCTTGGTGGGCATGAGGCTCAGAGGGCGGCGGCGAGGCGCGCGGCGGTTTCGGACAGCTTGGTCCAGGTGGATTCCAGGGCCTGGGGGAGCACGCGGGTCTCGCCGATCACGGGCATGAAATTGGTGTCGCCATCCCAGCGTGGCACAATGTGCGCATGCAGGTGGGGGATGCTGCCGCCTGACACGGCGTGGCCGAGGTTGAAGCCGACATTGAAGCCGTCCGCATTGAGTGCAGTCCGCAGGACCTTCTTGCCGAAGATGATCGTCTGCATGAGGTCGGCGCTCTCCGCGGCATTCAGTTCCTCGATGTCGCCCACCTCACGGAAGGGGATGGCAAGCAGATGCCCGGGATTGTAGGGAAACCGGTTCAGGATAAGGTAGCTGAGGCGGGTGCGATGGATGATCAGGGCGGCCCTGTCGTCGCCCAGGGCGGGAAGCTCGGTGAAGGGCTTGCTGACCTTGGGGAACTTGGGCGCCTCGATGTATTCCATCCGCCAATACGCGTGGATCTGCTGCATGTGAGGTGTGGGGCAGGTACAAGATACAATGCCGCGGGCAAAGTCAAAGAGAAGGGGAGGGGGGGGAGGGGCCCAATTTTGATTATTGGCGAACGCCGTGGAATTGTTTCAGTGTAGGATTCCAAACGGGTCGCGCCAAGGGGCCGGCCAAAGGACAAGGACCACCATGAAACAGAACATCACCAGCTATCGCCGCGTTGCGATCACAGGCCTCGGGGCCGTCACCCCCGTGGGCAACTCGGCCGTCGAGACCTTCGCGGCCCTCCAAGCCGGCCGCAGCGGCATCGGGGCCATCACGCGCTTCGACTCGACCGGCTGCCCGGTCCTCATCGCCGGCGAGGTCAGGAACTTCGACCCCTGCGCCCCCCTGGCCCAGCCGCTGCACCCGCGCGGCGCCACCGGCGAGCCTGTCACCCAGCTCTTCAGCGGCAAGGACGCCAAGAAATACGGACGCTTCACCCACCTTGGCGTGGCGGCCTCCGTCGACGCCTACATCGACTCAGGCCTCGACGCCCACCGTGCCTCCATCAACCCCGAGCGCATCGGAGTGAACCTGGGCGTGGGCATGGGCGGCCTGCCCGAGACCCTGGCCATGCACGACATCTTCAAGGCCGGCGGTTATCGCAAGATCTCCCCCTTCTACATCATCCAGACGGCCCCGAACATCCTCGCCGGCCAGCTCGCGATCATCCTCGACCTGCGCGGTCCCAACATGAGCGTGGCCTCGGCCTGTGCCACCAGCGGCCACGCCCTCGGTGAGGCCGCCAAGGCCATCGCCCGCGGCGATGCCGACATCATGTTCGCCGGCGGCTCCGAGGCGGTCGTCACCAACCTGGGCATCGGCGCCTTTGCCCAGATGCGCGCCCTCTCGACGCGCAACGACGCCCCGGAGAAGGCCTCCCGTCCCTACGATGCCGATCGCGACGGCTTCGTCCTCTCCGAGGGCTCGGTCGTGTTTGTGCTGGAGGAGCTCGAGCACGCCCAGAAGCGCGGCGCACGCATCTATGCCGAGCTGTGCGGCTACGGCGCCAGCGCGGATGCCCACCACATCTCCATGCTCGCCCCGGAGGCCGAGGGTTCGCGCCGCTCCATGCGCTCCGCCCTGGCCGATGCAGGCATCACTCCCGCGCAGATCGGCTACGTGTCCGCCCATGCAACCTCCACCCCCGGTGGCGATGGCGAGGAGGCTGCGGCCATCGCCGCGGTGTTTGCGGAAAACAAGTCCGAGCTCCATGTCAGCGGCGTGAAATCCATGACCGGTCACCTTCTCGGTGCGGCAGGCGCCATGGGCGCTTTCACGGCTGTGCATGCCATCGCCAGCGGCGTGATCACCCCGACGATCAACCTCGACAACATCGACCCGAACTGCGCCGCCCTGGGTCTTAACTTCACGCCCAACACCGCCGTCACGAAGAAGGTCGACTACACGCTCGCCAACAGCTTCGGCTTCGGCGGCACCAACGCCTCCCTCGTCTTTGGTCGCGTCTGAACGCCGGTTTGATTCCGCGCATCGGCTGAACCGATCCCCTCCTTCCAAGGCGGACTCCCTTATCGGAGTCCGCCTTTTTTTGCGCCGCACGCCGCAGACAGTCCCTAAGATTTAGTCCGTTCAGGCGTCATACCTATCAACCCCACACCGCGTGAAACAAAAACTATTCAAGGGCTTTGTCATCATCCTCGGAGGCTACCTGCTGTTTGTGGCTCTCTACTTCTGCTACCTCCACTTTGCCGGCGGCAGCGGCGGGAGCCAATACTCGGGCGTCCGGTTGGCGGCGCAAAAGCAATACGCCTATGACATGGCGGAGGCCAAGATTGCCTACAGCAATGTCGCCACCCTCCAAATGGCGCGTCTCGACAGCGCCGCCGTCCTCGATCAGAAATACGAGAAGGTGGGCAGCCTCGCGGCCTCGACGAACCGCTACGAGGCGGAGGAAACCAGGCTCCGTACCTACATCCGCGAGAAGGCCCTTCTGATCCAGGCGGAGGAAACGCGTTCCAAGGAGCCCTCGCGTGAATTGCACCTGGTGCTGGGTGTGCCCCCCGGGCTCTTCGAGGAAGTGATCGCCCAACTTCGCACCATAGGCACCCTCGAGGACATCGAGGTCACGAAGACGGACAAGACCAACGAATACCTGGAGCTGAATGCCCAGCGCGTCAGTTTCACGCAGACGCGTGATGCCCTGGCGGCGATGAAGTCGAAGGGCGGACGCGTGGAGGAGATGATCCGCCTAGAGCAGGAACTGCTGAACCTCGAGCAGAAGATCCAGGGGCTCGGCGTGAAGCTCGGAAAGTTCGACAAGGTGAACGAATTTTGCACCGTGCGCTACAAGCTCGTGGAGACGGCCCCCGCCGCCTCGGGGCCCGGCGCCTTCTATCATTTCGTCGAGGCCCTGCAATGGGCGGGCCCCGTCTACCTCATCGTCCTCGTCTGCCTGCTCGTGGGGCTTCTCGTGGTGATGATGGTCTTCCTGGTGGCCGAAAAGGCCAGGCTCCTGGAGTCGGTGAAATAGTACGAGACACCTTTTCCGGGTGAAAAAAAGAGCGCCTGGCATTTGAATGCCAGGCGCTCTTCCTACGGATAACGGATCAGCGAGAAGCCTTCTTCTCGCGCTTGGCGGCCTTCTTTTCGGCCGGGGTCTTGAGCGGCTTCTTCTTAGCCTGCTTCTTGGTATCTTGGGTTTTGGCCATGCGGCGATTATAGCTTTTCCCAGGATGCTTGACTAGGGGAACTTGCGTGTGATGGGCCGAAAGTGCGTTCTGTGGTCAGCCGCCATCGCCCGCCAGGGTGCCTTCAGGCGAAGGGACGCCGCCCCTCGTATCCCTGCAATGGATACCCCAGTCGCGCCGCGTTTCATGTGCTCCTGCCCGCTCCGCGATTGCCTGCGGGCCCGCACTGCTCCTTGCTTTTGCCATGCCCTCAGCCTCCGGATCCTCCCAGGCCTCGCCCTCCTGGTATTCCCGACTCACCAGCTCCCTCGCCTCGCAAGGCACCAGCCTTGGCACCGAGATCCAGGCTGGCTTCACCACCTTCGCAGCCATGGCCTACATCCTGGCCGTGAACCCTTCCATGCTCGCCGTGACGGGCATGGACAAGGCCGCGCTGGTCTCCTCCACGGCGCTCACCGCTGCGCTCAGCACGCTCATCATGGCCTTTGTCGCCCGCCTGCCGATCGCACTGGCGCCCGGCATGGGGATAAACGCCTTCTTTGCATTCACGCTCTGCCTGGGCAAGGGCATCCCCTGGTCCGAGGCGCTTGGCATGGTGATGGTCAATGGCATCATCTTCCTGCTCCTTTCCATGGCGGGCATCCGCGAGAGGATCCTGGGCGCCATCCCCCAGCCATTGAAGATCGCGATCACCTGTGGCATCGGCCTCTTCATCACCTTCATTGGCCTGAAGAATGGCGGCATCGTGGTGGCAAGTGATGCCACGTTCATCCAGCACGGCAACTTCACCGATCCCGCAGTGGCGCTCTGCCTGGGTGGCGTGCTTCTCATCATCTGCATGATCGCCCTGCGTGTGCCGGGAGCGATCCTCCTCGGCATCATCTCGGTGAGCGCCGTCGGGCTCTTTGTGCATGGGGCGAAGGGGGAGGCAATCACGACCCTGCCCTCGGAATATTTCTCGACTCCCGCCAGCATCGCCCCGGTGGCCTTCAAGCTCAGCTTCAACTTCCTCTCCAGCTGGCAGGGCTTCCTGGCAGCGCTCCCCCTGATTCTCACCCTCCTGCTCGTCGACATGTTCGACAACATCGGCACCCTTGTCGCCGTGACCAAGCGCGCCGGCCTACTCGACGCCGCAGGGCGCCTTCCCCGCGCCGGCCGCGCCCTCGTAGCCGACTCGGTCGCCACGATCCTCAGCGCCCTGTGCGGCACCTCCACGGTCGTCAGCTACATCGAGTCCGCCGCAGGCGTGGAAGCGGGTGGGCGCACCGGCATCACTGCGGCGACGACCGCCGTCCTCATGCTGCTCGCCCTCTTCCTGACGCCACTGATCCTGGCCGTTCCGGCGGTTGCCACCGCCCCGGTGCTGATCGTCGTGGGCATCTTCATGCTGCAGTCGGTGACAGAGATTCGCATTCAGGATTTCCACACGGCGGCCCCGGCGGCCCTCACGATCATCGCGATCCCCTTCATGTTCAGCATCGCCGAGGGCATTGGCCTGGGCCTCATCGCCTTTGCCGTGCTCGCACTCGTGCGCCGCGACCCCAGGAGCCTGTCGGTGACAGGCTACCTGATCGCCGCGGTCTTCTTCCTGAAGCTCTTCCAGATCTTCCCCTTCAAGGGCTGACCGCAGGGGAGTCCGTTCACTGCGCCGGCCTGTGGGCGGGCACCGCCTGGCCCAGCTTCGACAGCAGGGCCGCGAGCGGATGCGTATCCAGTCCCCTGATACCGGCCACGACGGACTCGGCATTGATGCGCGCGCCCGCTGTGTTGGTGTGGGTGCGCTCGTCCTGGAACAGCGTGGCCACCTTCTCGGCACCCAGTTTCTCGTAGGTGGCGCTTGTGATGGCAGTCACGTCGATGAAGGCAGCGCCGTGGGCGGCCGCCACCGAGGCCGCATGCTTGCGGAAGTCGGCAAAGTCGTTGACCCAGTTCTTGTGGGGCACGGACGAGGCCACGATGACAGTGACACCCTTGGCTTTTGCATCCGTGACGTACTTGCGCAGGTACCAGCCATAGGTGTGCACCGTCTCCACCGAGCCATCAGGCTTTTTCACGTCCTCGGTTTCCTCGCCGGTGCCGCGCAGGCTGCCGCGGAACTTGCCCTTGGCGTCGAGAGCCCCCACGTCGTTGTGCCCGAATTGAACGATCAGGAAGTCCCCCGCCTTCATCTCGGCGAGGACCTTGTCCCAGCGGCCTTCGACGATGTAGGTGCGGCTGCTGCGCCCGCCGATGGCTCGGTTGAGCACGTTCACCTTCGTGGTGTCAAAAAACGGCGCCAGCTCATCGCCCCAGCCGCGCATGGGTGCATTGCTCCGGGCAGTGGAGTCGCCCACGACAAAAAGGGTGGGAAGCGTGGCGTTCGCCGCCTGCTGCACCTTGGCCTTCGAGTCGTCGACGACCGGACGGTCGTCCTCCTTGGGTTTGTCGGCACGGAGCAGGCAGGCGCACGCGAAAATACAGCCGAGCAGCAGGCCCAACAGGGACCTGCCAGAGCGAAACGAGGCGGAATTCATGGGAATCATGGGGGGATGGGGAAGACACCGCCAGAATGCGTTTGGCGCACGGCCCTTGCAAGCGGGCGCGGCCCTGGCTTTTTCGTACAGTTCCAAGGCTGGCGTTCCGCCCCCAGGCTGCGCGCATGAATTACTCTCTTGCCCAGCCTGCGCTTTGCTGGGCAAATCCTCCTTTTGTGGATTGCCGTGACCCTTTCACTGCTTCCACGCCTCAGTCCTTTCCGCGTTTCCTCCAGCGCGGCCCATACCAGAGATTCCGCCACCATGTCCAAGCCGACCTGTCCCGCCTGCTCCCTCGATGATGTGCTCGTCCATGCCGATCACTATGAATGCGCCACCTGCGGCCACGAATGGCCCAAGGAGGCCGAGGCCGAGGTCGCCCGCGTCGTCAAGGATGCCAATGGCACCGTCCTCGTGGAGGGCGACACCGTGGTTCTCATCAAGGACCTCAAGCTTCGCGGCTCCTCCCAGGTCCTCAAGCAGGGCACCAAGGCCAAGAATATCCGCCTGGTCGAAGGCGACCACGAGATCGACTGCAAGATCGACGGGAGCTCCATGGCCCTCAAGGCCTGCTTCGTGAAGAAAGCCAACTGAGTCGGGCGGGGCCCGCTCAGCAGCCGAAATGTGTCCGCATGTGGCGGATCGAGGCATCGATGGTCGTCGGGGTAGTCTCCTCCAGGAGCACATCGAGGTAGCTCTTCCTCTGGCGCACCAGGTCCGCCAGCAGTGCGTAATTGAGCTGCCCCTGTCCCGCCGGAACCGAGCGGAAGCCCTTTTCATCCACGACAAAATCCTTCGCGTGCAGGGTGATGATGCGGTCCCCCAGCAGATCGAAGCACTCACGCATCAGGTCGTCCTGCCCCTTGTGATTGGCAAGGGTCAGGAGGTTCACGGGATCGAGGAGAATCTGCAGGTTGTTCGACTGGATCACATCGAGCATGCGCCGCAGGTGGCGCGGCGTGGACATGACATGATGGGCCACACCCTCGATGGTCACAAACACGCCAAACTTTTCCGCCTCCTCGACGAGGCCTGCCACGCTTCGGCAGGCCTCCGTGAAGGCCGCCTCCGAGCCGTTATCCGGATGGGCCGACCAGTCGGCATTCAGCGAGGCGGTCTCCGTGGCCACCACACTGCACCCGTAGTCACGCGCAAAACGCAGGTGCTCACGGAAGCGCGCCAGCAACGCAGAGCGCTCCTTCAGGTCGGGGTGCACGATGTTCACGTAGCAGCCGAGCACCATGATGCGCAGTCCCTCGGCCGCGAAGGTGGAGCGGAGGTGATGGGCGAGGCCCGGGCTCTGCGCGCCCGTGTCCGAATTGATGCCCTCAATGGCGCGGGCCAAGGCGAGTTGGATGCCCTGGAGGCCGTGGGAGGCGATGGTGCGGGCCAATGCCGCAGCGGGCTGCTTGCCGAAGTCGTGTGCGCGGACGCCAAGTGAGATCATGGTCGTGAAGGCTCTGCGGATTTCCGGAAAAAGGAAAGGGACGGACATTGCTGCCCGGCCCTCTTGCATGAAACGACCAAACGAGCGGCCGAGCTTGTCTTAGTCGATATGGAAAACTTCCCTCAGGCCCGTGGAGACGGGGCTGTTGTCGGGGTTGGCGGGCATGATGTCGCCCATGTACTTCCACCAGCGACCACAGACTTCCGTCTTCGCGATCGCCGCCCAGCGTGCCTCGTCCTCGATCTCCGCATAGCCGAAGAGCTGGAGCGTCTCGGGATGCAGGAAGATCGAGTAGTTGTGCACGCCATGGGCGCTGAGCACCTCGTGCAGCTCCTTCCAGATGGGGCTGTGGCGGCGCTGGTACTCGGCCTCCTGGCCGGCGTGGACAGACATGACGAAAGCTTTGCGGATCATGGTGAAAGGGAACGTGGTTGTAGCGGAGTGCTTGGGCGGCAGGGTGGGGCGGGCCGGACTCAGAGGGTCGCGCCGGCCAGCTTGAGCATGAGCGAGAACATGAAGATCATGGCACCCGAGACAGCACAGCAGAGGAGGAAGCCCACCGTGTCGGTCTTGTCCCACTTGGTGAACTCCCAGCTGGAGCCGGGGAACATCTTGGTGTGGTCGAAGCGGGCGGGATCCTTGCGGGTATGCTCCATGTTGGAGGCCTCAAGCTCGGGCGTGGCACCCACGGGCGTCTTCATCTTGCCATAGAACAGGTCCACCCGCTTCTTGTCGCTCATCGGCGTGACGAGGCTGATGAGGACCAGGCAGACGAAGGGGAAGAGTGCATCCCAGAAATACTGGGTGGCGAGGCGCTCATTGGGCGTCATCTTGGCGGCATCGAGACCCAGTTTGTCCACCAGGTAAGCCTCCATGTTGAAGCGCCCCTGTCCAACGAGGGGGCTGGTGAGATCGCCCGGGACGCTGCGCACCACCTGGTCGAAATAGACCGGCACAGGCTTCCCGAGGGTATCAACCGTCATCTCGGTGAGGGACGGACTGTAGCGTGCCGCGGGGAAGTAATCCATGGTGAGGGGGGCCACGATGTTGAGGGTGACGCAGATGATCAGGGTGCCCCAAACGGCGTGCACCGTGAGGCGGCGCCAGAAGAACATGACGAGGATGGCTGCACCGAAGGGGACATTGACCGTGATGACCAGGCGCACGATCTTCTCCATGTCCTTCATGGTTGTTGCGGCCAGCAGGCCCAGCAGCAACACCGCCACGATGGTCCAGCGGGCCACGTAAACGCCGCGCTCTTCCGTGGAGAACGGCCAGATCAGGCGGTAGATGTTGCGGACGAAGAGGGAGGCGATGGCCATCGACTTCGCGGCCAGGTTCGACATCACGGCGGCGATGACGCCTGCGAGCATGAGGCCGATGAGACCAGGGCCAAGGAGTCGCTTGGAAAGGGCACCCCATGCGGCATCGGGAGCAGGCAGGGCGTTCTCGCCGCTGAAGAGGGCGATGGCGATCAGGCCGGCAAAGGTCCAAAGGATGATCATGAGGCGCTTGCCGTAGAGGCCCACCACGCCCATGCGGGCGGCCATTTCGTTCTTGGCGGAGCCCATGATGCTCATGTTGGGGCTGAGCGCATTCATCTGGATCAGGCTGGGAAGGGTGATCGCGGCGATGGTGAGCCAGGTGAACTGCACGGTGCCACTCACGCCAAAGAGCTCGAAGGCGCTCTTCGGAACCTTCTGGGCGAGTCCCTCAAAACCACCTATGGCGGCGAGGCCCGTGGGAATGAGGATAATCGAAAAGACAATGATGAGGGACCCCTGCAGGGCCTCGCTGAACGCGGCCGCTGTCATGCCACCCATCACCATGTAGATGGCCACCACGGCGATGAAGGAAATGTAGAAGGTCCAACGGCACCAGGCCGGGGCGAGGGCGGAGATGTGGCTGGTGAGCTCGCCGCGGGCCTTCATGTCGCGTAGCACGGCAAGGCGTTCCTTGTCGACGGTGACGGTCTCGACGGCTGCCGAGCCCTTGGCCAGCTGCGTTTCCATCTTGTTGAGCTCGTAGTAGCCCTCGACGGAGCGGCGCTCGGTGACGGTCCACTCGGTCTCAGGCTTGGTGACGAGTGAGGCCGTGATCGTGTAGGCGGTGAAGCTGCCGAAGCCAATCAGGAGAATGGCGACGAACATCTGGAAGACGGAATAGAACAGGCCCAGGGCGCGACTGCCGAAGCGATCCTCGAAGAGCTCGCCCATGGTGATCAGGCGCACGCGGCGAAACCACACATTCATGAACCAGTAGTAGGGGTTCATGAAGATGGTCTGGAAGCTGTACCAGGCACCGGAGGCGCCGCGCTGATAGACGAAGCTGGCGGTGGTGACTGCGCCCGAGGGTTCGGTGGCGTTGCCGAAATTCAGGAAGATCTGGTAGAGCTTGCCCAGCTTGCGGCCGGCGAGGAAATAGCCCTCCTCGCTCTTGCTCTGCTTGCTGGCGCGGCGACCGATGTAGATGATCGCAACGATGTAGGCGGCGACTACGAGCAAATCTAGGATGTGGATTCCGTACATGTGAATAGGGTCTGAAGGACGGGGAAAGCGCCCGGGATCGGGGTGAATGGGGCGAGCTTGGGTCGCGGGGGGCTCCGCGCCAAACCATGCCAAGTCTTACAGTAAACAGCGCAAGTGCACGCTTCAAATTCCGTATCCACATTTTGGCCCAACCATTAGCCTCCCTCCCTCTGATCTGGCTTGCCTGCGGATGCCTGCCCTTCGAATGTCTTCTTACAGTCAGAGTCATGCCCAACTCAGCCCCCACCCTCAGAGAACTCGCCCGCGCCCTCGGCCTTTCCCATACCACGGTGTCGGAGGCACTGCGCGACAGCCCACGCGTGAAGCCCGAGACGCGCAAGCTCGTGGTGAAGGCCGCCACCGACATGGGTTACAAGTACAACCCGCTCGCCGGCGCCCTCATGTCGGAACTGCGCCGTTCGCGCGCCGGCATTTTCCGCGGCGTGCTCGCCATCCTCGACCTGGACGGTCCCGAGAAGCGTCCCGACAATGCAGCCCGCTACCACAACGAACTGGTTCAGGGCGCCACCAAGCGTGCCGTCGAACTCGGCTTCAAGGCCGAACTCTTTGTCATGGGAAAACGCGGCATCTCCGCCACCCGCCTCGACACCATCCTCCAATCACGCGGCATCCGCGGTGTCTTCCTCCTGCCCGTCGGAGACGACCCGGATCTTTCCAGCTTGGACTGGTCTCGGTACAGCGGCGTCTATGCCGACTACATCATGGAGCATCCCGCCCTCCACACGATCTGCGCGGACCACTATCGGTCGATGATCACGGCCCTCCAGCGCCTTCAGAACCTCGGTTACCGCCGCCCCGGCCTGGTGCTGCAAAAGCACCACGACGAGCGCCTGCTCTACCGCTGGGAGGCCGCCTACCGCACCTACCACGAACACCACCCCGAGATCTCGCATCTTCCGCCGCTCATCGTTCCCGAGATCGAGCGGGACAGCTTTTGCTCCTGGTTTCGCATGACCAAGCCCGATGTGGTCATGTGCCACCGCGTGGAGGTCGTCAAATGGATGGAGGAATGTGGCGTCTCCGTGCCGCGCACACATGGTTACTGCTGCCTGAACACCATGATGTCAGCCACGCCCGCGGCCGGCCTCGACCTGCAGCCCCAGATCATTGGAGCGCGCGGCGTGGAGCTCATCATCGCGCAGCTTTATCGCAATGAGTACGGGGTGCCGCACCTGCCATCCTCCACCACGATCGCCGCCTCCTGGGTGGACGGTCCCACGCTGCGCAGGCAATGACCTGCCCGGCTGGCCGCCTAGAAGTTGCGCGTGTAGCGCCGGCCAGCCGCATCCGTGAAGACAAGATGGTCCTGCCCGATCTCAACGAGGCGCAGGCCGAGTATGGCCTCTACCATGTCGCCTGGCTTGTAGGCACGTGAATTGACGAGGACCTTGACGCCCGGCCTGATCCCGGAAATGCGGGTCTTGTTGACGAACTGCTGGCAGGCTTGCTCAAGGGAAAGTTCCTGCTGCGCCTGCGGAGCAGCGGGGCCTCCGATTGAGGCGGGAAGCTGGATCAACGGCTTCTCCGGGGGAAGCGGGGCCGGGGTGAAGGGGGAGGGCGAAGGCGTAGACGAAACTGGTGCTGCCTGTTGGGCCAGCACCTGGGGGGTGGCGGCACCTGTCTCCGCCCGTGGCACCGTGGCGACAGGCAGGGTGATGCGTGGCCCCTCCGCCTGCGCGGGATCCTGGACTTGTGCAGCGGGTTTGGGCGACGCAGTGGCACGGGCCTGAGAGGATGCCTCGGCTTGGGGCCGCGCGACCGGGGGCTCCATCTGCGTCCGCACAGGCGCCGCCTCCAGAGGCCTGTTTGCCAGGGGCGACGCGGCAACGGGGGGGGCGGTTCTCACAGGCTCCGGTGACTGCACGGGAGGGCGGGCCACGGCCGCGGGCTCCCTCACGGGCTCCTGCGCCAATTGAGAAGGTTCCGCCTGCGCAGGGGCTGGGCCTGCCGGACGGCGAAGGATGATCACCGTAGCCAAAATGCTGATACAGGCGAGCAGGCCGGCGCCGCCCGCGATGTAGGCCACGCTC
>JAHFTI010000546.1 GCA_023265535.1 Opitutaceae bacterium | reverse complement strand
CCAGCGTGATGCTCCGCCAGAAGGAGGATGAAAACATCCCCGATTACCCCCTTTTCACGCACGAGGAAATCGACCGCCTGGGCTCGCGCCTTCACGGCGTCATCCCCAACAACACCAAGAAATACCGGTCGGCCAAGGACGAGATCGCGGTGACCTTCCACCCGGCCGGCCATGTGGCGGGTGCCGTCGCGGTCGAGATCAAGCACAAGCATCGCAGCATGTTCTTCACGGGCGACGTGCTCTTCGACGACCAGCGCATCCTCAAGGGCGCCAAGTTCCCGTCGGGCCACTTTGACACCCTGGTCACGGAGACCACGCGCGGCAACACAGAGCGCCCGGCGGGCAAGAGCCGCGGTGAGGAGATGCGCCGCCTGATCGACACCATCAACGAGACCATCCAACGCGGAGGGTCCTTCCTGCTGCCTGTCTTTGCGCTGGGTCGCATGCAGGAGATCCTCACGATCATCCACGACGCCCGCCGCTTCCGCAAGCTGGTGGAGTGCCCGATCATCGCCTCCGGCCTGGGCATGGACCTGGCCGACTACTTCGACGAGATCGCCCGCAAGACCAAGTGCGTGCAATTCTCCCGCTCCATCATCAAGGAGCTCAAGATCCAGCCCCTGCCGCGCCAGGTGGAGGCCGGCCGTGACTACCAGGCGAACGCACTCTACATCGTCAGCAGCGGCATGATGGTCGAGCGTACTCCCAGCTATGTCCTTGCGAGTGGCCTGTTGGGCAACCACAAGAACACCATCGGCTTCGTGGGCTATTGCGACTCGGAGACCCCCGGCGGCGCGCTGCTGGCGGCCAAGAATGGCGACCCGTTCATCTTCAAGACTTCCAATGTGAAGACCAAGGTGCGTGCGCAGGTGGAGAAGTTCGAGCTCAGCGGCCATGCCGACCGTGAGGAGCTGCTCCAGTTCGCGCAGCAGACCAAGGCCCGCAGCATCGTGCTCACGCATGGTGATCCGGCGGCGCGCGCCTGGTTCATGCAGAAACTCACCGAGACCATGCCGGAGACCAAGGTGTTCGACCCGGTCCCGCTGCAGCAGTACCTCGTTTAAACGGGGATTCCGTGCTGCCCCAGGTTGCCGGTGTGGCCGCCTTGGGGGGCATGGGCCGCGTGCGCCCCGGAGTGGCCGTGGTGTGCGGCGTGGGAATGCGAGCCATGGGCATGGACCGAGGAATGGGCCCCGTGGGCCTCACCGCCGTTTTGTGAGCGCAGCTGGCAAAGGGCGCAGAAGGTCTCGATCTCCCGATGGGCCACATGTGCCATCGCGAGCTTCAACTCATAGACTGCCTTGGCTCGGGTCTCTGCGCAGTCGGGCAGGCCGGCCTGGACAAGGATGAGCGTTTCCAGGAGGGCCTGTTCACCAGCCACAAAATAGGCCATCAGGGGATTCTTGCCGCAGGGGCAGATGCTTCGGTCCGCAGCCCATTCACGCACCGACTTGAGGTGCTTCTTGCGTTGGGCATGCGGGGTGTGCAGCGAGGTGAAAAGGGTCTTCAGGGTGAAGTCGATCATGTGCTTGAGGGCCTCGGGCTGCCCAAGCGGGGTGATGACCGGCTCCACGCGCAACAATGCCTCCCAGCGCGCGTGCAATTCGTTGCGCTGGGCCTCAAGGGCATGAAGCATTCGTTCGTCCATGAGCCCAGTATGGAGAACCGGCCATTTTTACGCTCCGCAGTGCTTGCAAAAGCGATTGCATCTTTTGTGCAGCCCTCGGGGCAAAGCTGGAAGGGATTGAGGGCCGGATGCTTGCCCCGCGGTCATTTGCCCACCGGCGACGATAAAATCACGGCGCGCCTGAGCAGGTTCAGCATCAGCATTATTAATTCCCGTCAAGAACCGAGTAGATATTCTTCTTTGTTTACCTTGCATTCGCCCCGGCTCTTTTCGTATCCCTCTTGAATGTGCCGCCAAATCACCTGAATCGACCGGCCGCCCCACCCCTCCCGGAGGAGAGCCTCTCCGGGTTTTTTAACATGCCAAGCGGGCGGTTTCTTTGATTCAAGTATTAGCCATCATGTCAGTCATTCCACTCACCATCATCATCAGCCTGCTTCTGGTCTTCACCTTCGTGGTGTTCTTCCTGCGAGAACAGGCCCGCTCACGCCTGTCGAGCCCCGAGAGGGACTCGATGCTGCCTTTTGGCGCTGAGAAAAATGATGGCGGTTCCGCGAAGCTTGTGATCGATTTCAAGGACCGCAAGGCCCCCCAAAATCCCCATCGCCATGCACACGGTGTTCACCGCCATGGACCTGGAGGTGCCTGTGAGAACAAGCCCGAGCACGCCCGTTGCGGGGATTGCCCCAGCCGCAAGTCCAAGCCGCACTGCAACTGAGCCCGCCCACCGCCCCGTCTTTCCAAGCGACCGACCACCCGCCCCGAATTCACATCATGTCCGCATCGAATCAAAAACTGACGATTGAGTTCAACGACCGCATCGTTCGAATGTTCCTCATTGCCGCCGTCTTCTGGGGCGCAGTGGGAATGCTCGTCGGCGTCATTATCGCAGCGCAGCTGAACTTCTGGCAGCTGAACTTCGACACCTCTTTCCTGACCTTCTCGCGCCTGCGTCCGCTGCATACGAATGCGGTGATCTTCGCACTGGTCGGCAACATGATGTTCGCAGGTGTCTATTACTCGACACAGCGCCTGGTGAAGGCACGCCTCGCGAGTGACTTCCTGTCGAATCTCCACTTCTGGGGCTGGCAGCTGATCATCGTGTCAGCGGCACTCACCCTTCCGATCGGCCTGACGCGCGGCAAGGAATACGCCGAGCTCATCTGGCCCATCAACATCGCCGTCGCGCTCATCTGGGTCGTCTTCGCGGTCAATTTCTTCTGGACCCTCGCCCGCCGCCGCGAGCCCAGCATCTACGTGGCGATCTGGTTCTACATCGCGACCATCATCACGGTGGCGATGCTCTACATCGTCAACCACCTGTCGCTGCCCACCAGCATCAAGCACAGCTACCCCCTCTTCGCGGGCGTGCAGGACGCCTTGGTGCAATGGTGGTACGGCCACAACGCCGTGGCCTTCTTCCTGACCACGCCGATCCTCGGCATCATGTATTATTTCGTGCCGAAGGCCTGCGAGCGCCCGGTCTATAGCTATCGCCTTTCGGTCATTCACTTCTGGGCCCTGGTCTTCGTGTACATCTGGGCCGGTCCCCACCATCTGCTCAACACCGCCCTGCCCGGCTGGCTGCAGACGCTCGGCATGACCTTCTCCCTCATCCTCTGGGCTC
>JAHFTI010000545.1 GCA_023265535.1 Opitutaceae bacterium | reverse complement strand
AAAAGGGCAGTCCATTGGCGCGAGCCTCCCTGAAATGCCGCAGGGCCTCCTCGCCATCGCAGGCAGTCGTGACCTCCAGACCCAAACGGCGCATGACGATGGTGGCGATGCGTCGGATGCTTTCCTCATCGTCCATGAGCAGGACGCGGGCGCCGGCGGCGGGTGGGTGGGAGGCCTGCTGGGGGGGGACAACAGGAACCACCGGGGCGAATTCGTCGGAAGCCGGCAGCAGGATGACAACGCTGGTCCCTCGGCCGGGGTTGGACTTCACCTCGATGTGCCCCTCATGACGGCGTATGATCGAATAGGCGGTGGCCAAACCCAGCCCCGTGCGCCCCTTGCGCGTGGAGAAATAGGGATCAAAGATCCTGGGCAGGACCTCGGGGGCTATGCCCTCGCCTGAATCGCTGATGTTGAGGGAGAGGTAGTGGCCGGCTCGCAGTTGCTTTGGATTGCCCTCGGCCAGGTGGAGGTTGCCGAGCTCGACGGTGAGGGTTCCGCCGTGCGGCATGGCCTGGACGGCATTGGAGGTGATGTTCTGGATCACGACGGCGAGCTGCTTGCGGTCGACGAAGGCGGCCCGCAGCTGGGGTTGAGCCTTGAAATCGCAGCGGACAGCGGTGCCGTGCAGGACGGACTTGGTCGTTTCCAGGACCAGATCGGCGAGGGAAACCTCAGCCTTGATGGGGTTGCCGCCGCGGGCGAACGTGAGCAGTTGCTGGGTGAGATCACGGGCGCGTGTGGCGCCCTTCATGGCATCCTTCAGATGATCACCCACGGCCCTGGCCCCCTCGGGATTCACCATGGCCAGGCCAAGGTTGCCCATGATGACGGTCAGAAGATTGTTGAAATCGTGTGCGATGCCACCCGCCATGAGGCCGAGTGACTCAAGCCGGGCAGCGTGCTGAACACCGACCTCCAGGCGCTGCTGATGCTCCATCTGCACACGCAGTTGCTCAGTCTGCTGACGCACCCTGCGGCGCAGGGCATGGACCCAGACCAAGGTCAACCCGCTGCAAACGGCAAGGATGCCGACCAGGAGCAGGGCACGCTGCCCGGTCCATAGGCGGGCGGGCTCAAGAACCACCACATCGTCAAAACTGCGCAGCCTGATTGAGAACCCACGAATCCGGCCTGAGTCGTCGTATTCCAGCCTGCAGATTCCCGTCAGGCGCAGGCGGGCCCCCAGTTCAGGCATTTCCGCGGCACTCTGTCCGGGACGAAGATCAAGGGAGGCCTCAAAGATGGAGTTATGCTCCTGGAGCATGAGCCTGGTACGGTCATGGCGATCGAAACAATCGAGCAGGGTGCCCTCCACGCTTACCAGCAGGCCTTCACGGGACAGCGGGAGCGAACTGCCGGCCTTCAGCACGACCGGATCTGGAACCTTCTCAGCACCGAGCTTCCTGTACACAGCTTCACGCAACACCGGCCGCAGGCCCTCGCGGCCGAGGATGCCCACCGCCTCCAGGTGGTCTCCGGGCTGAAGATCCTTCGCGGTGGAACAGAGCAAAACCAAACCGGCCCCCTCCTCCTGCAGCTGGATGTACTCGCCGGTCTTGGAATGGGTCACCACGCCAGCCACGCGCACGCGCATCATCTCCGCGGTGAGCCCCAACTGGGCGAGACTGTGGATCGGCCGAAGGGGCAGATCATAGAGGTCGTGCGGCGCATCCTCCTCGATGGTGATATCGTGCAGGAAGGGCACACGCAACATGACTCCCGAAACCTGCCCCTGTTCATTGAGCGTGGCCTCACACACGCCCTGGATGCGGATGAGCGAGCCGACATTGGCCACGAAATTGACCGGACTCTGAAGGTGCGCGACAAAGTCGCCAGAGGGCGTGGTCACATGGATCCAGCGCCAGTCGTTGTCGGAGACCACGCGCCGCAGGAATCCTCTCAGCATGACCCATTGGCCATCCTCGGCCCCTGTCATGGCCTGCTCGTAGCTGACCGGCTTGGGTTTGGGGGCATTCATGGCACCCAGGTCCTTGAAGGACTTGAGCTGGACTTCCGGTGCGAAGACGCCGAGGCGCGTGATGCCCTCGATCTGCAGGTATTTGGTGAGCGGCGGGGCGCTCATCTGGTCGCGATTGAAATGGACGCGGATGCCGCCGGTCATGTCCTGAAGAAAGAAGAAATCATGCTCAGGAAGGGCCCAGGTGACGCTTCCGGAAAGCGTGACGGGGCGGCCCCTGGAAACATCGCGGCTGGAAAGGGTCCTGATCTGCTCGACGCACTGTGGGACCCCGGGGGTGCCCGCCCCCTGCCCCGGGGAAAGGGTTCCCGCTGCGGGTTTCCTGTAGAGTGCGGATTCAAGGGTGCAAGTTCCGGCGGCGTGCACGACCGTTCCGAGCACCTCCAATTCGTCCCCAACCGCCAGCCGCTGCTTTTGGCAGGAACTCACCCGCAACTGACCTGTGCCATCGCGCAGGACAAGGCCAACGCCCAGTTCGTGACCAAGCACCTGGCCGCGCACCCGGGCAGGGGTTCCGGAGGGGAGCGCATAAAGGGCAGAGATGGCGGTCGTTTCGAGGCGAAAGGCCGGATCCTCCTGGAGCGAATGGAGCCGTGTGACCTGTGTTTCGGGCCCGATCCAGATTTCAATCTGGGCGCGGGTCTTGCTGGGATCAAAACGCCGCGAGTAGAGGCCCACCGCCCGGATGTAATGACCTTCGTACTGTGGCAAGTTGGGGTATGCGCTGGGCTTGACCCAGGCGATCACGGGACGCCCCTCAATGATCATGTTCAAGCGCAGGTGATCGGCATCGATGTCCTGCTGCATGTCGACATAGCCCTCGACACTGATGACGCGGCTGTCGAGGAGTTCGGTGTCGTTGATGCGGCCATTCGCGGGAATGGGGGTGCAGGGGGCGTCGGCGTCGAGCACGGTGCAGGTGACGGTGTCGGCGCGCAGTCCCTGGTCAGGAATGATGGTGCCTTCTATAAGGACCCGCTGGCCGAGCCGAAGGACGGGCGCGTGGTTGCTGAGCTGGATGAAGCCTCCCTCGCCCTGGTGTTCGATCCAAAAGAGCCTCCAAAGAGGATCGTAATAGGAAACGCGCCCTTCGACACGAAGGCGATGCACCCAGGTGCGCTCCTGGCTGGGCATGGCCCAAATCTGCGAGGGCTTGGTGACGAGCGGGGACAGGGTGCGATTTTCCGTTTCGAGCGCAGAGGCCGGGAGGCAGAAAATACCGAGAAGTAGCAGGAGCAACGGGAGCCGGAATTTCAGAGACCTGGAAATCCTGCGGGAG
>JAHFTI010000544.1 GCA_023265535.1 Opitutaceae bacterium | reverse complement strand
CTGGGCGCCGAAGGCGGGGGCCTCGACGGCCGGGGCGGGGAGGAACTCGGAGCCGAAGGTGGTGTAGGCGCCGAAGCAGAGCAGGGCGAAACCGAGCGCCGCGGCGATGCCGCGCAGGGCCCCGAAGGGCTTGGCGCCCTCACCCTGCATGCCGATGAGCATCACGATGAAGACGAAGAGGGCGGCCACGGCGCCTGCGTACACCAGCACGAGCAGGGCGGCCAGCAGGTAGGCGTCGAGCATCACGAAGATGCCGGCCGTGCCCAGCAGGCTGAGCAGCAGGCAGAAGGAGGCATGCACCGTGTTCTTGTTCAGAACGACGCCCAGGGCGCAACCCGCGGTGATCGCGGCGAAGACGTAGAAAAGAAGGGAGGACATGGAAAGGGGGGATGGGTGGTTCAGTGGCGATCGTTGCCCGCCTCTTCGGCGGCCTTCTTCTTGTCCCACTTGAAATGCTGGTCGGGCAGGGTGCCGCCGAGCTCGTAGAGGCGCTTCTTGTCGTTGACCATCTCGCCGCGCGTGTATCCGACAGTCGAATACAGGTTCTGGAGCACGATGGCCTCCTCGGGGCAGACCTCCTGGCAGAGGCCGCAGTAGATGCAGCGCAGCATGTCGATGTCGAAGGTCTCGGGGGCCTTCTCGACGTGGGCGCGGTCGGGCTGGTCGGCGGGCACGGAACCCGGGGTGATGCGGATGGCCTTGG
Source organism: Opitutaceae bacterium (assembly GCA_023265535.1). Classification (GTDB taxonomy): domain Bacteria; phylum Verrucomicrobiota; class Verrucomicrobiia; order Opitutales; family Opitutaceae; genus MWDT01. Next base: position 2,575 of record JAHFTI010000544.1, on the reverse strand, counting down.
GCGGGCAGACAAACTCGCAGAGCTGGCAGGACACGCACTTCTCGCGGCCATGGGGATCCATGACCAGCGTGGGCACGCCGCGGTAGCCCGCGGGCACCGCCGGGCGCTGCTCCGGGTACTCCATCGTGATCGTGGGAGCGAACAGGTGCTTGAGCGTCGTCTTCAACCCGCTCGCGATCTGAGGCAGGTAGGTGCGCTCGGCGAAGCTGAGGGGTTTGCGTTCAATCTGGATGACGGCCATGGGAGAAGTGTGTTGGAAGCCGGGAACTGGGATCTGGGTGTGGGAGCCGGAGTCGCTTGGCGCGGGTGAGGCGTGGTGTGGTGGCGGTTCCGGTGCGGTGGCTCAGCTGAAGTTGACGAAGCGGACGAGCACCACGTAGAAGATGAGGTTGGCGATCGCGAGGGGCAGCAGGCGCTGCCAGCCGATCTTCATGACCTGGTCATAGCGGAAGCGCGGGAGGGTCCAGCGCACCCACATGAAGAGGAAGATGAGGAGCAGCACCTTCACGAGGAAGATGGCGATCGAGAGCACGCCGACCACGAGGGGCAGGTTCTCGAGGTGCAGCAGGTGGACCAGCGTGGACATCGGGACCCACGGGAGGGGGTTCCAGCCGCCGAGGAAGAGCACCGTGAAGAGGCCGGAGCCGACCGTCATGTGGGCGTACTCGGCCACGAAGAAGAGGGACCACTTGAAGGCACCGTACTCGGTGTGGAAGCCGCCCACGAGGTCGGCCTCGGACTCGGGCATGTCGAAGGGGGCGCGGTTCGTCTCGGCGAAGAGGGCGATCAGGAAGATGAGGGCCGAGAGGGGCATCACCATGATGAACCAGAGGCCGCCGCCGAAGGAGGTGCCGGACTGCATGTCCACCACGCGCACGAGGCTCAGCGAGCCCTCGGCTCCCGGGGTGTTGATCCACATGAACACGGGCAGCACGGCGAGCGTGAGCGAGAGCTCATAGGAGATCAGCTGGGCGGAGGCGCGCACGCCGCCGATGAAGGGGTACTTCGAGTTGGAGGACCAGCCGGCGAGGATGATCGAATACACGCCGAGCGAGCCGATCGCGAAGATGGCGAGGATGCCGATGTCGACGTTGGCGAGGATCAGCGGGAGCATGGTGCCCTTGGCTGCATCCCAGTAGGCGCCGAAGGGGAGCACGGTCACGGTCGTGAAGGCCGGGATCATGGCCACGAGCGGGGCGGCCACGAAGTAGAACTTGTGCACGTGGCCGGGGATCGGGTCCTCCTTGAAGAGCAGCTTGCCGCCGTCGGCGGCGAGCTGGAAGAGGCCGAGGCGCTTGACGAAGCCGCCGAGGATCGGGATGTGCGCGAACCAGGGGAAGACGACGCGGTTCGGACCGGGGCGGCCCTGGATCCACGCGGCCACCTTGCGCTCGGCGAGCGAGCAGGCGCCCGCGATCGGGAAGATCACAAGGATGACGGCCAGTGACTGCAGCGTGAGGCGCAGCAGTTCGGGGAGCTGGAAGTAGAAATCGGCCATGGGCGTGGAGCTTGAGGCTGGTTGCCGGTCTGGGTTTATTTGGCGGGCTTGAAGTGGAGCGTCTCGCCCTCGGGGAAGGGAAGCGAGGCGAAGGCGGAACCGTCGATGAGCACGCCGGTGTCCTGGATTTTTGAATACGAGAGCTGGGAGAGCACCGGCACCTCGGCGGCCAGGGCGGCCCACACGGACTCGACCGTGGTCTGGGACGCACCGGCGAGGGAGGCCAGGGTCTGCAGGTCGTCGGCCACGCCCTCGGGGCCGGGCACCACCTGCGCGAAACGCTGCAGGCGGAACTGCTGGTTCACGAAGGAACCGCGCTTCTCGAACACCGTGAGGCTCGGGAGGACGACGGCGGCGGCGGCGCTGGTGGCGTTCGCGTGCGTGCCGAGGTAGATCACCTTGACCTTGGCGAGCTGCGCGGCGCTGAGGCCGGCGGCCGTGAGGTCCTCGCCGACGGAGAGCACCGTGGCCACGCGGCCGGCATCGATGTCGGCGGCGAGGGTCGTGAGCATCGTCGAGGGAAGCGCGCTGATCAGGCCCGTGACGAGGGCGCCGCGCGTGTTGGGATTGCGGTCGGCGGAGATTAGGAGCTTGTCGCCCTCCCCCACCCTGGCGACGAGCGAGACGGGCGCATTCACGGAGGCGGCCAGTTTCCTCGTGAGGAACTGTTCCTCGACGCTGGAGCGGGCGGAACCGACGACGGCGACGGAGCCGGCCTTCAGCAGCGCGGCGGCGGCGGCGAGGGCCTCGGCATTGGCGGCGACATTGCCCCCCACCTTGGCGGAGAGGAGGCGGTTGTCGGAGCGGACCTGCTTGTAAAGGATGCGGCCTGAGTCGGCCATCCAGGTGTCGTTCACCTCGTCATTGCGGCGCGGGGTGATGCGGTAGATGACGCCCTCGCGCGAGGAGACGGTCGTGTTCACGCCGACGCTGGACTCGGTGTCGATGCTGTTGGTCTCCTTGAGGAACCAGACGCGCATCTTGAAGCGGAAATCGGTGCTGGTGAGGGCGCCCACGGGGCAGATATCCACCGTGTTGATAGAGTAGTTGTTCTCGAGCTGCTTGCCCGGGTAGCAG
>JAHFTI010000543.1 GCA_023265535.1 Opitutaceae bacterium | reverse complement strand
CAGGTCAACACACGCCAACTCAGGTCAACACACGCCAGCGCAGACCTGGCAAACAAGGCAGCGGCACCCGCGAGGGACCGCTGCTTTTTTGTGCGCAGCCCCATCCACCCGCCCCGCCCATTTGATATTCCCCAAAATCCACACACCGTATCCTGCAACTCATTGAAATTACCCTTCAGCCAGGGGCGCTTGCCAGGCCAAGGTCGGACAACACCTCCCCTGCAAGGGGTGCCCCTCCCCCGAGTCGTTTCCAGCCCCAACGCATTTCGCATGCCCTCCCCGCTCGCCTCCTCGCCTGCACGGCGCCTCGCCTCGCACCTGTTGCTGACCCTTCTCCTTGTGGTGGCCCTGCTCCCGGTGCCGCCCGCCCACGCACAGACCGCACCCACCAAGCTCGGGCCCGCCGCAAAGACGGGCAAGGCCGAGCGCCAGGCCTCGCCGCCGCTGGCGAGCCTCCCGCCACCCAAGGCCGGCGGGCCGCGCCGGATATTGCTCGTCGATGATGATTGGAACGGGAACAACAAGACCGAGGCCGCGCGCCCCTCCGGATCGGACAGGATTTTCCGCGAACTCGTGGCCGCAGCCGTCAGGGGAGACGCGAGGGCGTGGTCCTCCGAAATGGTCGAGATCTACAAGCATGGCCCCGCCTTCGAACGCCTGCGCGACTACAATGTCATCGTCTGGTACACGGGAGAATCCTATGGCGGCAGCGCGGATTCCGTCGCGACGCTCAGCGTGGAGGACGAGAAGACCGTGCGACGCTACCTTGAGGAGGTCGGCGGCTCGTTCATCCTCGTGTCACCCGGTTTTCTCACCACACGAAGCTACGGCACCAGCTGGACCGAGTCCGACAACGCCTTCCTCAAGGAGGTCATGGGCGTCAATGGCTTCGCGAGCCTCGCCCAGCGCTTCAAGGCGGGCACGGTCGAGGCGACCGACGGCTCACGCTTCGAGGTGGAAGCCAAGGGCGCCATCGAGACCCAATTCAGCACCGTGAATCCGGACGGAGCCGCGGTGGTCTTTCGTTCCCCCCTCACTGCCGTCACCAAGGCCGAGGAAGCCCCAGCCGTGGCTGTGGCGCATCCCTACGGCAGCGGACGCTTCGTGTATGTGGGCTTCAGCCTCGAGAACATCGCCGAGGCCAGCCGCGCCAAGGCCTTCGGGCTGCTCCTCGATGCCGCCACCGGCACAAGCCCAGGCACCGGCGCCAGCACGCTGCGGCTCAGCGCCTCCTCCCAGGGGATGGAGTCGCCCACCCAGCGTCTTATCGTGCCGCCCGCAGCGCCCCCCGGACCGCCGGTGACCAATCTCGAGCTCGCCCCCAGGAACTACGCCTCCAGCCATCGGCTCACGTGGATCGCGACGCTCAACACCGGCATCACTGGCTTCGAGGTGTATCGCCGCGACCCGGACGGCTGGAAATTCCTGAAGGGGGGCTTCCGCGAAACCTACTTCACCGACAATTCCTTCGTGGCGCCAGGCTCCGCGTACAAGGTCGTCGCCGTCTATCAGGACGGCCGCCGCGGCGAGGCCGTGGTCGAATACCCCAACCCGCCCCAGCCGCAACGCCCCACCGGCCTGAGGGCAACCCAGACAGGGCCCGAGACCGTCCAGGTCGACTGGGTCAACGTACCGGACGTGGGCAAATACCGCCTCTACTACCCCGGCGCACCCAGCTCCGGAACGGCCGCGACCACCGGCACGCTCACCGATCCCGGCTACGGCGGGAGGACCTCCATCACCCTGCCCGTCGGCATCCATGAGATCAGGCTGGCGGCGGATTACAGCGCCGGCCCGGCGCCGGTCCATGCCACGACGCGGGTCGCCGTCAATCAGGACCGCGGCCGCTACCGGCTCGTGTTTCTCGGGGTCAAGGTGACCACTCCCGTCAATGACGACATCATCGACGCGGACGGCAGGGGCAACGAGATCTATGCCGCCGCCTACTGGGCGACGGCGCATCCGACCCTTTCCGAACCCGCGGTGCAGGGAGGCTTCGCGCGCAGCCAGGTGCTGGGCGACACCACCAATTTCCCCGCGCGCATCCGCGCAGGCACGGCGGGCCCCACGGGCGGCCTGCGGGCGGGCGACTTCGTGCCGTCGAGCAGCGCACAGCTCGTGCAGCCGGGTGTCACCGGCGAGCCGGACCGCTTCCCGCTCAAGCTCTGGGAAGGCGAACTCGTCGAAAACGGCCCCATCGTGGGAGTGATCCCCATTCTCTTCGAATGGAACGCCACCAATCACAGCGCCTGGGATTACTGGGCCAACTACTGGTCGAGCGGCGGCAACATCCTTCAGAAACTCGGTGATGCCATGCGGGCAAATTCCAACGCGCCCCTTGCGCCCCAGCCCCTGCACGGCACCTGGACGGTCGAGGATTTCTCCAAGGGCGTCGACGACAGGCACGAGGAACGCCCCAGCATTCCGGGCTTCACCGTCGCCGCCGATCGCGACCGGCCCATCGGGCTCATCAACACCAACACCCCCGGGACCATTGCCACCTACGGACACAAGACCGTCGGCTTCGCACTCACCCGCAAGCGCGTCGAGGCCGCCCTGGCGGGACAGTCCTGCAAGGTCCTCCCGCTCACCTGGTCGGATGCCGCCTCAGGCAACTACACCGGCTATTTCCAGATCGAGCGCCTCTCCGAGCCGCCCCTCGTCGCCCCACCCGCCCCCGCCGAGCCGGCCGCACCTCCCGTGATGACGACCGGCACAATCGCCCTCCAGCCGGTGCTCGCCACCGTCACGCCCGCCCAGCCCTCCACGCAGGCACCGGAGCCAACCATCAAGCGCCCCCTTCCTGGAGATCGCACGGCCAAGGGCCAGCTCCTCACCCCACCGCCCGAGCCGCCCGCCGGCCCTCCGCCGACGAACCTCCTGATCACTTCGGAGAACCCGTCCCGCCACATGATCCGCTGGCAGGGAGGCACAGGCGCGACCTTCAACGTCTTCCGCAAACAGGGCGACCAGTGGCTCACGGTCGCCACCAACACCACCTTCACACAGGCGGTGGACAAGGCCTTCGTCGCCCCCGGAACCCTCTATCAGGTGGAGGCGAACTATCCCGATGGAAAGCGCGGCCGCGCGGAGCTGGCCTTTGCCACCCCCTCGCAGCCGGCAGTCGTCACCGACCTGAAGATGACCCAGACCGGGGAGCGGAAGGTCAAGCTGTCCTGGAAATGGACCGGCGGAAGCTTCACCGGCTTCCGTGTGTTCGCCCCCGGCCAGCCGGCGGACGGGGTGCTCGTCACCGTCAATGACTACAGTGGCACGATGA
>JAHFTI010000068.1 GCA_023265535.1 Opitutaceae bacterium | reverse complement strand
CTTCTCAAAGAACACCGTTTCCCTGGCCCTGCGTGGCAACCCCCAGATTCCGGAGGCCACCCGCGAACGCATACGCAAGATGGCCGAGAAGCTGGGCTACCAGCCCAACGCCGTGGTCTCGCAGCTCATGGCGCAGCTGCGCGCCAGCCGCAGCTCCCGCTTCCAGGCCAAGCTGGCCTTGGTGAATGCCAACCGCGATCCCAGGGCCTTCTCGGAGCATCCCACGATCCCGACCTACGTGGAGGGCTGCGAGGCGCGTGCCGCCAAGCTCGGCTACAGCTTCGACCGCTTCTGGCTGCACGATCCCTCGCTTTCCGCGGAACGCTGGCAACGCATCCTGCAGACGCGCGGCATCAAGGGCATTGTCATCGTGGGTCTCATGGACCAGAATCGCCTGCCTGAGCAGTTCGCACCCATCTGGAGCCAGTTTCCCGCCGTCGTGACAGGGGTGCGCACCCGCTCCCCCGTCCTGTCCTTCTGCTGCGTCGACCACCACAACCTGGCTCTCATGGCCTTTGAGAAGGCCATCGAGCTCGGCTACCAGCGGCCCGCCCTGGTCATTGACGACGTGTTGGACGCCCTTGTGGAGCGCCGCTTCTCCGCAGGTTTTCTCACGGGGCAGCGCTCCCTTCCCAGGAACCGCCAGGTTCCGCTCTTCACCTCTATCCATTCGGGGCAGAAGGATCCCGGCGAGTTCTACGCATGGTTCGACAAACACCGTCCCGACGTCGTGTTCACGCTCTACAACGTGATCCTGCAATGGCTCTCCGCCCGCGGCGTGAAGGTGCCCGAGGACGTGGGCGTCATCCAGCTAGAGTGGCGCAGCACCCGGCCCCAGGTGGCGGGGATGAACCAGCACAACCTTGTGACCGGTGAGGCTGCCGTGGATATGGTGGTGAGCCAGATCCACAACAACGAGGTCGGCGCTCTCTCCTTTCCCAGGGCCACCCTCATCGGGGCGACCTGGGAGGATGGCGCCAGTGTCAGGCGGCTATAGGAAGAGCCAGCCGCCGAGCAGCAGGATGGGCAGCAGGACGGGCAGGCTGAACCTGAGGATGTAGCCGAAAAAGCTCGGGGTCTTCACTCCGGCTGAGTCGGCGATGGCCTTCACCATGAAGTTGGGGCCGTTTCCGATGTAGGTCATCGCGCCGAAAAACACCGAGCCCATGCTCACGGCGATCACGAAGTAGAGCGAGCGGGGATCGCTGATCAGCGCCGTCACACCCGCGTTTTCGACCAGGGCGCCCGTGGCATCGCGCGGCAGGGCGGCCTTGTCGACCAGGGTGGCCTCCGCCAGCTGCAGGAAGTTCAGGTAGGTGGGGGCGTTGTCCAGCACCGAGGAGAGACTGCCCGAGGCCAGGTAGTACTGCGTCGGCTTGTCCAAGCCGAAGTCCTTTCCGTGGAGCTGCAGGTAGCCGAGCGCGGGCATCATGGTCAGGAAAATGCCTGCAAAGAGGAAGCCGACCTCGCGGATGGGACCAAAGCTGAAGTGGTTCTGCTCGTGCACGACCTTAGGGGTGAAGCGGTACGACAGCACGGCGGCGAGCAGCATCACGCCTTCGCGCAGCAGGTAGTCCCCGGGAAGGAAGACCGCACCGATGATCGCAAGCAGCAGCAGCACGTTGATGCCGCCCTCGAAGCGCCAGGTGTCCTGCTCCTCGATCTTGGCCTGGATGGCGCGCGGGACGCGGTGGTAGGACCAGAAGTCGTAGAAGGCGAAGGCGACCAGGAGTGCTCCGATCGTGAAGAACCACTGGGGAAGCACGTGGTCGACCAGCCAGAAGAAGGGGACACCGCGCAGGTAGCCGAGGAAAAGCGGGGGATCACCGATGGGGGTGAGGGCTCCGCCGCAGTTCGAGACGATGAAGATGAAGAAGACGATGTGGTACGCGCTGATGCGCACCTTGTTCATGCGGATGAAGGGGCGGATGAGCACCATCGAGGCACCCGTCGTTCCCACGACATTGGCAAACACCGCACCGATGGCCAGGAACACGATGTTGCCCAGCGGAGTGGCCTCGCCTCGCACCTTCAGGTGGATTCCTCCCGCCACCACAAAGAGTGAGCCGATGAGGCAGATGAAGGAGAAGTACTCGTGCACGGTGCCGAGGACCGTGGGACCGCCTCCGGGAATCGCGAACAGGAACCACAGGGCGACCGCCAGGCCGAGACCGATGGAGACATGCGGGTAGCGGTGTTCCCAGAAGTGTTTGATGCGCTCCGGACTGAGGGGCATGACTGCGATGAGCAGCAGCAGCAGTCCGAAGGGCAGGACGAGCCAGAGGGGGATGTCGACGGGTGCGGCGCCGGCGGCATTGGCGAGGAGGAGGGGGGCGGTCATCTTGTGAGGAAGGGGGAGATGCAGAAAGCGTGCCTCATGCAAAATGGGTTGCCTCCTGCGCGGTGCAAGGGGGAATAGGGGAGCATGTTGAAGCTCCTGCTGCCACCGAATTTTCCGAGCGCCGCCGAACGCGACGCCATTCCCGTGCGCCTGCAGCTGGATCTTTCGCAGACCCCGACGCCTGGCTTGCTGCCCGCACTGGCCCTGCTCCAGCGCTGGTGTGGCAACGGACCTCCACCTGCCTTCATCCAACTTTCCCGCAAGCAGATGCGGGAACTCCTGGAGTCACTGAGGGGGCAGCCTGCCTTTGCCTATGTGCGCAGCCCGGAGATCGCACTGGAGTGGCAGGGGGACGAGATACCCGCCCTCAGCCCCTTTGTGCGTGAGAAGGAGCAGCCCAAGGCGGCCGCCGCGAGCGCCGCTCCCCTCGCTGGCAAGTCAGGCTACGGGTTCAAGACGCTTCCGTCGCATCCGGGTACCGAGGCGTCGGGGCCTGATCCGTCGGCGGGCAGCCTTGATGGCTCGGAAAATTTCCTGGCGGTCTCGATGCCACCCCGGGAACGCCCTGGGTACGCCTCCTTGCTGGAGTTGCTGAAGTCCGCCGGCTTTGTCCTGGAACCCTCCAACCGCAGGTGGTGGTTGCGAGAGCGCCACAAGGTCCTGTCCTTCCTTTCGCAGCACAGGGCCCGTCTCCTCGGTGAATACCGCCTCGAGCCCACGGCGAACTTCACGCGCAACACCGCCCACCTGCAGCAGGCGGAGTTTGTCTGTTCGGCACAGGAGGCGGGCGACGGGTTTTCCCTGACGCTGGCGATCCGCGCCGGCGGGGCACCGGAGCCCGAGCTGCGCGCCGCCCTGGCTTCGAACCGGGGATACGTGGAGCATGCGGGGCGTATTTATCTCTTGGATACGAAACGCCTCCAGGAGATGGCGGAGGCGCAGCGTGCGCTCACGGGTGATCCCTCGGCGGGCCTCGTCCCCACCCGCAGCATCCGCATCCGCGGCAGCCAGGTGCCCGAGGCGGGCGGCATCCTCGAGGAGCTTTCCCCCAATTTCGAGCCGCCCGCCTCCTGGGTGCGGCGCAGCGAGGCCCTGCGCAGCCTCTCCAAGCTCCAGGCCGCCCCCCTGCCTCCCGAGTGGGAACGCCTGCTGCGTCCCTACCAGCGGCTGGGGGTGGCCTGGCTCTGGTACCTTCAGCAGCAGGGGCTGGGCGCGATCCTGGCCGACGAGATGGGACTGGGCAAGACGCTGCAGGCGCTCGGCCTGCTCCAGGCCCTCAGCGGCTCCGCACGCGGGCGCGGCCTGCCCCGCCTGGTGGTGGCTCCCGCCTCGCTGCTGGAGAACTGGCGCAGGGAGACCGCGCGCTTCGCACCGGGCCTGAGCTGTTTCGTGCACCATGGGGACAGCCGCTTCACCCGCGAATCCGACTTCGCCGGACACGACCTGGTCATCACCAGCTATGGCACCCTCACGCGGGACCGTGAGCTCTTCGCAGGCATGAACTTTGACTGCGTGATCGCGGACGAGGCGCAGCACATCAAGAACCGGCGCTCCCTCAATGCGCAGAGCCTGCGCTCCCTCAATGCGCGCGCGCGCTTCCTGCTGACCGGAACGCCGCTCGAGAACTCGCTCGACGACCTGCGCTCCCTTTTCGATTTCCTTATGCCCGGTTTCCTGCCCACGCTGCCGCCCGGGCTGAAGCGGGAGGACAAGACCTGGCATGACAAGCGCCTGCTCGCCCGCACCGCACCCTACATCCTGCGCCGCACGAAGGCCTCCGTCGCACCCGAGCTTCCCCCGAAGATCGAGCAGGTGATCTGGTGCGAGCTCGAGGCCTCGCAGGCCGCGCTCTACCGCCGGACCCAGGAGACTTCCGAACGCGAGCTCCTCGACCTCGAGGCGGGCGGCGCGAGCGAGGGGCGCCTCCGCTTCGCCATGCTCACCCAGCTCCTCCGTTTAAGGCAGATATGCTGTGATCCGCGGCTGGCGCCAGCCAGCCGCGTGGCGAGCGAAGCCGAGCCATCAAAAGGCTCATCACACCGCTCAAGCTCTTCGGATGTGGCCGAGCCACATGACAGCCTTCCCCCTGGCGAACCCTCCCCGCAACAAGCCGAGCTACCCACAGGCTCCGTCTCGGGCGATTCGGCGCTCCCGACCATTCCTTCCGCCAAGCTCGGCGCCCTCGTCGAGCTTCTCGAGGAGGCGGTCGATGACGGACACCGCGTCCTCATCTTCTCCCAGTTCACCCGCATGCTCGACCTGCTGGGCGCGGAACTCGCCGCCCGCGACCTGAGCTTCTGCCGCCTGGACGGCTCGATGGCGCCCAAGGCCCGCCAGGCCGAGGTGGACCGCTTCCAGTCCACTCCCGGGATCCCCGTCTTCCTGCTCTCCCTGAAGGCGGGCGGCACGGGGCTCAACCTCACCGGTGCCGATACCGTGGTCCTTTTCGACCCGTGGTGGAATCCCGCGGGGGAGATGCAGGCCACCGACCGCGCCCACCGCATAGGGCAGACGCGCGCCGTGACCAGCTACAAGCTCATCTGCAGCGGCACCGTCGAGGAGAAGGTGCTTGCCCTGCAGGAGGAGAAACGAGCCCTCCTCGCCGAGGTGTTCGACGCGAGCGACGAGGCCGCCTCGAGGCTGAGCCTGGGCGACCTGCGCGAGCTGCTGCGCCCCGCCTGAACGCCGTTCCCGACTCAGGACGGCTTGAACGCGCCGCGCATGCCGCTGCTCACGATCAGCAGGCCCAGCAGGGAGTTCACCGGCATGATGACCGCCGCGATCAGCGGGTTCATGAAACCTGCGACTGCCGTGCCCACCGCGAGCAGGTTGTAGGCGATCGAGAACACGATGATGGCCAGCTGCGTGCGGCGCCTGATGCGGTCGATCTCGAAGAGGGCGCGGATGCCGGAGATGCCGCGGCCCAGGTAATAGAAGTCGGCGCGCTGCTCGAGCATGCCGCGGTGGATCACCGGCGTGCCGCGGCAGAAGGCCTTGTCGAAGGCCAGGCTGTCGTTGGCGCCGTCGCCGAGCATCAGGGTGTCCTGCTTGTCCCGCGCCGCGATCCAGGCCGCCTTTTCCATCGGCGACTGGGCGCCCAGGGCCGCCTCCGCGGACAGGCCAAGCTGTAGTGCCAGCTTGGATACCTTGTCCGGGTGGTCGCCGCTGAGGATGTTCACCGAATAACCCATGCCCGACAGGCGTTGCAGCTCGTCCGCCGCATCAGCCCGGGCGTGGTCCACGAAGCGGAAGGCCTCGATGCGCCTGCCATTGAGGCTCAGCACCACGGTGGTCCCGGAGCCCGGATCCTCGCCGCCCGCCGCGGGAATTCCGCCTGATTCCGTCCCCTCGACGGCCCAGTCGGCCCTGCCCAGTCTCCACAGGCCCGCCGCGGTGCGCAGGGATACGCCTGCGCCCACCGTCTCCGTCAGTTCGCCTTGCGACGGGGCCGCCCCTCCGGAGGCGAGCAGTTCGGAGAGGAGCGACTGGGACACGGGATGGGAGCTGTCGCGGACCAGTGAATACAGCACGGAACGCGTCTCGCCATCGAGGGCGGCGAGGCGGCCGGGGTTGTCCAGCTCGGGTGTCTCGAGGGTGAGCGTGCCCGTCTTGTCGAAAATGATGCGGCGGATGCGCGCCAGCTTGGCCCAGAGGTCGTTTTCCCGCACAAAGACGCCTCGCTTGCGCAGGGCGGTGGCGGCCATCTCCTCGGCCAGGGGGAAGGCCAGGCCTATGGCGCAGGGGCAGGAGACCACCAGCACCGCAGTCACCACGGAGCCAGCCTTGAGAAGGTCGTGCGTCCCGAGCCACCAGCCGAGCCCGCTCAGGAAGGCTGCTATGAAGATGCCGATCAGGTAGCCGCGGATGACCTTCTCGAGGAAGCGGTGGCGCCAGCCCATGCGCTCGCCCGGCTGCACCAGGCGCGCCAGGAGCGAGTCCGCCCACACCTGGCGTGCCTCCAGGCGCAGCTCGCCGCGCCCGATGTTGAGGGCGCCGGAGGGAATGAGTTCGCCCGCGCGGTAGAGCCGGGGTTCGGACTCGCCGTTGATCGAGGCCAGCGACATGGAGGCGTCTCCCTCCAGGAGGCGCGCCTCGACGGGGGAGCTTTGCCCCGAGGCGAGGAAGAATTCCTGTCCATGGCGCAGGTCCTCGGGGGCGACCTGTGCCGGGGCCTCGGCCGTTCCGCCGGCCACGCGGACGCGCGGCGGCTTGAGCTGGTGGCGCAGGATCTGGCGCTGGTTGCGCTCGATCGCCACCACCTGCGCCCAGCGGCCCGTCAGCATGAGCAGCACGAAGGTCGAGACGAAGTCGAAGTAGACATAGTGCTCCTGGTGGGCGAGCCAGCCATAGAGGGAGCCCAGGTAGGAGCCGAGGATGCCGATGGCGATGGGCAGGTCGATGTGGAGCTGACCCTCGCGCAGCATGCGCAGGGCGCGTCCCAGGAAGTAGGTGCCGCCCACGAGCATGCTCAGCGTGCCGAAGGCCAGGGAGATGGTGCCGAAGAGCCGTGCGTACTCGAAGTTCTCCTCCATGCCGAAGTACGTGGGCAGGGTGAAGAGCATGACGTTCATGGCGAACGCCGCGCACAGGCCCATGCGGCGCACCAGGTCGCGGGCCTCGCCGCTGTCGGCCTTCTCTCCCGCCGGTCCGAGCAGGTAGCCGAAGCCCTGCAGGTGGCGCGCGAAGGCCGAGGCGGAAAAGCCGGGATTCCAGCGCAGGCGGATCTCGCCGGTCTGGGCGTTCACGATCACGTCGCGCGAACCGGGGAACTGCAGGAAGAGGCGTTCCACCAGCCAGACGCAGCCCGCGCAGGATATGCCCTGCAGGGAAAGCGAGAGGGTGGGTATCGGCTGCCTGGAGTCGCTGGCGGCCGACTCGGCGACCTTCTGTGCGGTGTCGAGCCACGAGTAGTCGCGCGGCTGGAACACCGAGGGGTCCGCCGGGGTGGTGTGCTCGTCCTTCAGCTGGTAATAGTCGCCCAGGCCGCTCTCCACCACCATGCGGTGGACGTAGCTGCACCCTGCGCAGCAGAAACCGGACTGGCGGGCGCGCTCGTCGAGAAGCGGGGCGCCGCAATGGACACAGCTGGGGCGTGATGTGGGCTTGCTGGTGGCCGGCATCAGAAGCAGCAGGTGAAGTTGTCGAGGCTGGGACCCTCAAAGCCTAGGGTGGAACGCAGGCGCCAGGCCACCATGGCCGCGGCCACGAGGGCCAGACTGATGCGGAGGCGCACGATCCAGCCGGGGGAAAGCCTGGTCCGCAGCCATTGGTAGCGGGACTGGGCCAGCCATAGCAGGGGAATGGTTCCCAGTGCGAAGGTGAACATGAACTCCAGTCCGCGCAGCCAGGAGCCGGAGATCAGGGCTGCGGCCAGGGCGAAGTAGAGCGGGCCGCAGGGGAGCAGCGGGGTGGCCACACCCAGGGCGAAGCCCGCCTGCGTGCGCGGCCGGCTGCGCAGCCAAGTCTGCAGGCGAAGGCTGAAGCGTGCCAAGGCCATCAGCTTCGGCAGATGACGCTCCCATTGGAAGGCCATCCCGATGAAAAAGACGACCATCAGCCAGGGGAGCCAGCGTATCACCTCATTCTCGATGAAACCGGCCGTGAAATCGCCCAGACCGCCCGCCAGGGCACCGAGCGCCGAGTAGCTCAGGATGCGCCCGGCATGGTATAGCGTGCTGATCGTCAACGGATCCCCTTCCTCGCGGCGGGTGGGCATCAGCATGCAGGCAAGCGGCCCGCACATGCCCACGCAGTGGAGGCTTGTGACCAGCCCTGCGAGCAAGGCCGTGGCGGCGGAGGTGATTTCAGGGGGCTCGAACATGGCTAACGAAAGGTGGTGGCTGGGGTGGGGGGGGGCAAAGCCCTGCCGTGCGGGGCGACGCTGGACAGGGGGCGGCCGCCACGGCTTCGGTTCAGTGCTTTTTTCCGGCCTGGGCCGGCGCGGTTTCCAGCGGCACTTCCCGGGGCTTGTGCTTTTGCGCAAAGGAAAAGTACCAGGTCCAGGCTGCGATCTGCACCAGGAAGGCCCCTGCCACGATCCACAGGAGCGCGTTACCTTTTGATTCCCTTTTCAAGGTCATCCTCCTTCAGAAGTTTTGCGCTGGGTCCCAGGAATTGCACCTTGCGGCGGATTTCGAAGGTGCCCGCCTGGTCCTTCAGCACCAGTTCAAAGTTGAAGGTTCCGTTGTACTGCGCGCGGCTTTGGGTCACCACCAGGGCGCGCACCACCTCCGTCATCGCTGGCACCTCGATGGCCTCCTCGAGGCCGTCCTGCTTCACGTTGACCGCACCGGAAAGCTCCACCCTGAGCTTCGCCGGCTCGGATTGTTTGTTCACCAGTCGCACCATGAACAGGTTCCTGAGCTGGTCGGGCTCCACCACGTAGGGCGTGCCCACCATGCGGGTCACCGCGAAATTGGCGGGCTTCACGAGGCTGAAATTGAGCAGTGTCACCGTGATTCCGATGCACAGGAGGACGCCATAGATCACTGTGCGCGGGCGCAGCCACCTGGTCTTGCCACCTGCGAGCTGGGCCATGGAATCGTAGCGGATCAGGCCCTGGGGGCGCTTGGTCTTGGCCATGACGTCATCGCAGGCATCGATGCAGGCGGAGCAGCCGATGCACTCAAGCTGCAGGCCCTGGCGGATGTCGATGCCCGTGGGGCAGACCTGCACGCAGCGGTTGCAGTCGACGCAGTCGCCCGCCCCCGTGGTGCCCAGCTTGCCGCGCGGCTCGCCGCGGTTCTTGTCGTAGCCGATGACCATGGTGTTGTCATCGATGAGCACGGACTGAAGGCGTCCGTAGGGGCAGATCACGATGCAGAGCTGCTCACGGAACCAGGCAAAGTTGAAGTACAGGATGCCTGTCGCAATCATCATGAAGGCGAACATGCTCCAGTTCTCGAGCGGGGAGGCATGCATCACGCGCCACAGCTCCGGGAGGGAGATGAAGTAGGCCAGGAAGAAGTGGGCGATCGCCGCGGAGACGAGCAGGTAGAGGCTGTGCTTGAGCAGGCGTCTTGCGATCTTGTTCCCATCCCAGAGCGCTGCATCCAGCTTCCTCCTGGCCAGTGCGTCGCCGTCGATCCAGCGCTCGATGCGGCGATAGACCTGGTCGAGAAAGACCGAATGGGGGCACGCCCAGCCGCACCAGATGCGCCCGAGCATGGAGGTCACGAAGAAGAGCGTGAAGCCCAGTCCCGTGATGAGGAAAAACATCAGCCACATGTCCTGCGCCGCCAAGGTGAAGCCGAAGAGATGGAAGCGGCGCTGGGCCACGTCGAGGAAGACGGCCGGAAAACCGCCGATCTTCACCCAGGGGAGGATGATGTAGATCGTGATCAGCACGACACTCACCCAGATGCGTGCGGTGTTGAAGCGTCCCGGGGCATCCGATGGGAACTGGAAGGGGCGCGAACCATCCGACCTGATCGTGGTGACAGCGTTGAGGTTCGGAGCAGAGTTCTTCTCCCTGGGCCTGTTGGGTGTGGGCGAGGACATGGCAGAAGGCTGGTGTGTAGTCGAAGTGGAGAACTTGCGGAACACTATTCACCGAAGCATAAGTTCCCAATCATGCACGAATATTGAGGTCGTTATCAAGGGGCGCTGATATTCCTCATTAGAAATGAAAACGCCCGGGACATGCCCGGGCGTTGAGGGAAACGAGGCGGGGCTCAGCGGGGCTCGGCTGCCTTGGTGGTGGCGTTGGGCTTGTGGTGGCTGAGGATGAAGGCGGCGGCCTCGGTGATCTTCTTGGTGCCGAGCACGGGGCCCCAGGTGGGCATGCCCTTGGCGGCGACACCATTGTTGATCGTGGCATACATCTGCATGGGCTGCGGGCCGTGGATCCAGACATTGTCGACCAAGCTCGGGCCGATGTTGCCGGTGAGGTCGGGCTTGTGGCAGCTGGCGCAGTTGGCGAGGAAGGTGGCCTTGCCGGCGGCGACGAACTGGGCGTTGTTGCTCATCGCCCAGAGGTTGTCGTCGGACAGGGATGACACGGAGGCCAGTTTGATGGCCTCGATGCGCGCCATCTCCTTTTTCACCACGGCAGCCTGGTCGGGCAGGGCCTTCCACCATTCGTAGCAGGCGTAGTAGCCCACGGCAAAGATGATGGAGCCGTAGAAGGTCAGCAGCCACCAGTTGGGCAGGCGTCGATCGTACTCCTGAATGCCATCGTAGGTGTGATGACGCAGCGGCTCGTCTTCCAGGGGGCGATTAGGATTGTTGTGGTCAGGCGTCATGGCGGCTGGAGGTAGTTTCTGAGTCGAAGGGGAGGTTTTCGAAGTGTTGGACCTGCTTGGGTTTCATGCGCAGGGCGCGCCACAGGAACGACAGGAAGATCGCTGCGGTGGTGAAGAAGGCGATGAGGGTGAACACCGTCATCGCGTCATCTATGAGAAGTCGCTTGAACATGTGGCTCCGGGTGGGGGGTTACTTGTTCGCGTTGACGATCTCCGACTTGCCGAGCTTCTGGAGGTAGGCGATGAGGGCGACGATCTCGGTGTCGGGATCGGCGAATTCTCCCTGGGCCTTGAGCTCGGTGGCGATGGTCTTGGCCTGGGCGCGAGCGCTGGCGGCGATTTCCTCGCTGGTCCAGCTGGGATACGGGGTACCCAGGGTGCGCAGGGCGTTGATCTTGGAGGGCAGGGAAACGAGGTCGGTGTTGTTGTCGTAGAGCCAGGGGAAGTTCGGCATGTTGGAGCCGGGCGAGGTGTCGCGCGGGTTCCGCATGTGCTTGAAATGCCAGGCGTGGTTATACTTCGAGCCGACGCGTGCGAGGTCGGGACCGGTGCGCTTCGAGCCCCACTGGAAGGGATGGTCGTAGATGGACTCACCGAGGCGCGAATAGTCGCCATAGCGCATCACGTCGGGAACCATGGTGCGGATCATCTGAGAGTGGCAGGTATAGCAGCCGTCACGCACGTAGATCTCACGGCCGGCGAGTTCAAGCGGGGTGTAGGGCACCTGCTTGCGGTCCTCGATGTTCGAGGCCTTGTTGTGCATGATCAGGGTCGGGACGATCTGGATGGCGCCACCGGCGGCGGCGGCGATGAAGGTCAGGATGGTGAAGGGGGCCGCGCTCTCGAGCAGGCGGTCGTACCAGTCGCCCCACTTGCTGCCGCGCAGCTGGAAGTGGGCCACGGCGAGCACGGCGGTGATCATCGTGCCGATGAGGCCCGCCAGGGAGACGAAGTCATTGCCGAACATCCAGGCGAAGGCGAAGAGGGCGCCGAGGGTCGAGAAGATGACGGGCGGATTGACGAAGGTCGTGGCGATGCCGGTGTGGCGTTCGGCCTGCAGGGGGCTCTCAGCGGGCACCTCGATGGTCGTGGTGACGGGCTTGGCGCCGCGCAGGGTCTGCCAGAAGTTGTAGCACATCAGCAGCCAGCCGCCGAGGTAGAGAAGGCCGCCGAGCACGCGGAAGAGCATGAGCGGAAGCATGGTCTGCAGCACCTCGATGAAGTTCGGGTAGGTGAGGACCGTGTCGTTCTCGGAGGTGTTGTTCAGCATGTAGCCCTGGGTGATGCCCGAGGCCCACATGGCGCCGATGTAGAGGAGAATGCCCACAAAGCCGATCCAGAAGTGGATGTTGGCCAGTGACTTAGAGTAGAGGGGTTTATTCCAGAGCTTCGGCACCAGGAAGTAGAACATG
>JAHFTI010000542.1 GCA_023265535.1 Opitutaceae bacterium | reverse complement strand
CTCTCGCTCCTCGGTTCCTTCTGCCTCGGCTACGCCTCGCTCCACGGCGGCGGCTCTGGCGACCTCACTTTCCAGGCCCTCGTCGCCCAGGGCGCCGGCCTCTCGCATCCCTGGGTGCTCACCTCCTGGGTCCTTCTCCTCGTCGGCTACGGCACCAAGATGGGCCTGGCCCCCATGCACACCTGGAAACCCGACGCCTACGGCGAAGCCCCCGGCATCGTGGGCGCCGTGCTCGCGGGCGGCGTCACCACCGTGGCCTTCACCGCACTGCTGCGCGTGCGCGCCGTCATCGATGCCGCCGGCTCCGGCGCCATCGCCGACCGAAGCCTGCTTCTCATCGGGCTGTTCTCCACGCTCGTCGCCGCCCTCTTCCTCCTCGGCACGCGCGACTACAAGCGCATGCTGGCCTACTCGAGCGTCGAGCACATGGGCATCCTCAGCATCGGCGCCGCCCTCGGCCCCCTCGGCGTGGGCGCCGCCCTCTTCCACGTCTGGGCCAACTCCCTCACCAAGGGCGCCCTCTTCCTCAGCGCCAGCAACCTCCGCCAGGCTGCCGGCTCCGCCGCCATGGACGATGTGCGCGGCATGGCCTCGCTGCTCCCCTATTCCTCCGCCCTCTTCATGGCGGGCCTCTTCGCCGTCACCGCCTGCCCGCCCTTCGGCCCCTTCTTCAGCGAACTCCAGCTCGTTCGCGCCGGCTTCGCCACCGGACATCCCTGGGCCACAACCTTCTTCCTGCTCTGCCTGCTGCTCGCCTTCTTCGGCCTGACGCGCGTCGTCTTCGGCATCGTCGACGGCCGACCCGGCGCAGCCCTGCGCAAGCACGCCGCCCCCTTCCGCGAACACGCCTCCATCCTCCTCCCGCCCTTCGCCCTCATGCTGCTCTCGCTGGCGCTGGGCATCCACCCACCGGACTGGCTGCGCCAGCTCTGGCAGGACGCCGTCATCCAGCTCTACCCCCACTTCACACCATGAGCGCCGACACCCCCTTCGCCCTCCTGGCCAACGCCTCCAGCCTGCCCTGGGACGAGGTGCCCGAGCTGCCTGTCGCCGACCTGGTCCGCCACTCGGGCGACGCCCTCGACCGCGGCGCGCGCATCTGCTCCTGGTTCGGCGTGTCCGAGCCCTCCGCCGGCGTCGGTTTCGTGCGCATCGTGGCGCTGCTCGCCTTCGACGCCGAGAACACCCTGGCCGTGGCCCGCTCCACGCCCTTCACCGGCTCCTATCCCGCCCTCACCCCGCGCCATGCGCAGGCCCACCTCTTCGAGCGCGAGCTCTGGGAACAGCACGGCGTCACGCCCCAGGACCACCCCTGGCTCAAGCCCGTACGCCGCAGCGAGGGCAACGCCCCCGCCCACGCGGGCTTCTTCCGTGTATCCGGTTCCGAGATACACGAGGTGGCCGTCGGTCCCGTGCACGCCGGCATCATCGAACCCGGCCACTTCCGCTTCCAATGCGCCGGCGAGGAGGTCCTCCACCTCGAGATCGCCCTCGGCTACCAGCATCGCGGCATCGAGCGCGCCCTCGCCGGCGGCCCCCACCGTGCCACCTTCGCGCAGATGGAGACCATCGCGGGCGACACCACCATCGCCCACGCCACCGCCCACGCCACCCTCCTGGAAACCCTCGCCGGCACCGAGGCACCGCTGCTCGCGCAATGGCTCCGCTCACTCGCGCTCGAGCTCGAGCGCCTGGCCAATCACACGGGCGACCTAGGCGCCCTCGCCGGCGACGTCGCCTTCCTCCCCACCCAGGCCGCCTGCGGCAAGATCCGCGGCGATTTCCTCAATCTCACCGCCCTGCTCTGCGGCAACCGCTTCGGCCGTGGCCTGATCCTTCCGGGCGGCTGCCGCCACCACCTGGAGCAGCCTCGCGCGGAACAGCTGCTGAAACGCCTCTCCTCAGCCCTCGCCGAGATCCGGCAGGCCGATTCCTGGTTCTGGGAGTCCTCCTCGGTGCGCGTCCGTTTCGAATGCGTCGGCCAGGTCTTCGCCTCGCAGGCCACCGAGATCGGCATGGTCGGCGCCGCCGCCCGCGCCAGCGGCCTCGTGCGCGACGTGCGCTACGACCACCCCGCCGGGTGGCACCGTTTCGCCCAGCTCCCCGTCTCCGTCTGGCCCGATGGCGACGTGGGCGCCCGCGCACGCGTGCGCTCGCTTGAGATCCAGCGCTCAGGCGCCTTCCTGCAGGAACAGGTCCCCACGCCTCCCGACGGCCCCCTCCACGAGCCGCTCGCCGCCCCCGCCCCCGCCACCCTCGCGGTCTCCCTCGTCGAAGGCTGGCGCGGCGAGGTCTGCCACGTCGCCCTCACCGACAACGAAGGACGCTTCCGCAGCTACAAGATCACCGATCCCTCCTTCCACAACTGGACCGGCCTCGCCCTCGCCCTCCGCGGCACGGCCATCTCCGACTTCCCCATCTGCAACAAGAGTTTCAACCTCTCCTATTGCGGCTTCGACCTCTGAGCAGCACCAGCCCCTCGCCTCACCCCCATGTACGTCTTCGACACCCTCTCCCACCGTCTGAAAAAGGGCTGCGAAACCATGGCCTACCCGGATGGCCCCGCCCCCGCCCTCCCCGACCGCCACGGCGGCTCCCTCAAGCTCAATCCCTCGCTCTGCCGCGAGGGCTGCACCGCCTGCCTTCCTGTCTGCCCCACCGCCGCCCTCACCCGCCAACCGGGCCAGTCCGCCATCCTTGACCTCGGGCGCTGCCTCTTCTGCTCAGCCTGCGTCGAGGCCTGCCCCACCCAGGCCATCACCCACACCGGGGACCACCGCCTCGCCGTGTCACGCCGCGCCGACCTGATCCTGGGTTCCCCCGGCCAGGAGGAATGCCGCCTCGCCGACGCCCTGGGTGAAAAAATGCTGCGCCTCTTCGGCCGCTCCCTGCGCCTGCGCCAGGTCAGCGCCGGCGGCTGCAACGCCTGCGAGGCCGACACGAACGTTCTCGGCACCATCGGCTGGGACCTCTCCCGCTTCGGCATCCAGTTCGTCGCCTCCCCGCGCCACGCCGACGGCCTGCTCGTGACAGGCCCCGTCTCCCAAGGGATGAACCTGGCCCTGCGCAAGACCTGGGACGCCGTCCCCGACCCCAAGATCCTCATTGCCGTCGGGGCCTGCGCCATCTCCGGGGGCCCCTTCGTCGGACACCCGGAGGTCGCCGGTGGCGTGGACACGCTGCTCCCCGTCGACCTCTACATCCCGGGCTGCCCGCCCCATCCCCTCACCATCCTTGACGGGCTCCTGCGTTTGCTCGATCGGCTGGACGAACGGAAGGTG
>JAHFTI010000541.1 GCA_023265535.1 Opitutaceae bacterium | reverse complement strand
GGGCTCGCCACCGAGGCTGAGCACCGCCAGGGGGGCCGTGCCCGTGGCCAGGGCCTCGGGCAGGCGCGGCTGGCCGGTCGTGCAGACGATGACACGCGTGGCCTGCCCGGCCTCGCGCAGGATGTCCTCGGACACCTGCCCGCCGGCGCTGCTGCTGCTGCCATCGCAGAGTGCATCGATGCCCGCCTGCAGGTCCCAGCGGCCCGCCCCGGCCTCGGCATTGCACAGGAAATCCACGCCGCCGCCCAGCCGTCCCAGGATCACACGGTCCTGCGGACGCAGCCTGCCGGTCATGCCGCGCAGGGCCTCGGCCAGCATGCGGCGCACGTCGGCGGGCATGCCCTCCTGCGCCAGCACCAGCACACGCTCGGCGGGACGCTCGGGAACGGGCTGCACCCGTGCCTGCACCGCCACGCGCACCAGCAGGTTCGCGGGGTTCCAGGGAGCGGGGGCATACTCGATCTGTGTCGACACCAGGGCCGACTCCGCGGCACGCGCAGCCGCCGACTTGGGGTCGGGCAGGGACTGCTTGGCGACAAAGGAGAAACTGTTGATGAGCTGCTCGATGCGCACCGAGGACTTGGCCGGACGGCGTCCCTCCAGCAGCGCCCGGCGCACCTGGGCAAAGGAGGTGCCCTCCACGCGCACGCCCAATTCACTGACGGGCTTGGCGGAGGTGAGCACGAAGCCGCGGTCGGCCGCGTCGGACTCCGCCTCGAAGGGGCGCAGCGTGCCGCCCGCCCCGAAGCCCTCAAACAGCGGGGCGCGGGGTGTGGGCGTCACCACGGCGATGGTATTGGGCAGCTGCAGGGTCGGCTCAAAGGGGGAACGCGTCCGCGGCGCAGGCGTGTTGCGCGGCGCGGGAACGGGCGCGGGGGAGGGGGGCGCGGCTTCCGTCGCGGGCGCACCCGACGACACCAGCGCCGGGGAACTCGTCTCCGTGCCGGTGACCGGCCCTGGGGTGGCTCCTGCGGCAGGCAACGCCGCCACGCCGGAGGCCTGTGGCAGGGCCTCGCCCAACGGGCCGTCCCTGGCGGGCGTGCCCACGGTCGGCAGCTCCTCGGGCAGTTCCTCCACCACCGGGGACTTCGCCACCGTCTCGCCGGGCTGCGACTCGGCGGGAAGAGGCGTGATCACGCGGCGGTACTGCTGCGTGCCTGCGAGGCCCGGGCTCCCCGACTCGCCCCTCTGGAGCATGACCAGCATGGTGAAGCATGCCGCCGAAAGGCCGCCGACCACGAAATAGAGCCCGGGATACTCGAGCAGGGCGGCCGAGGGCCGGCGTTTCCTGCGCACCCCCGAGTGCTGCGGCTTGCCGGCGCGCGCCGCCACGGGACCGCCCGCCGCGGGCAGGGTCTTCTCCAGCGCCAGCGCCTCGCTGATCGCACCGCAGCCCAAGCGTATCCTGTCAATGGATACACACAGGGCGGGGTCGCGCGCCAGCGCATCCTCCACGCGCGCCAGGTCCTCGCCCTCCAGCTCGCCCAGCACATAGGCCGTCACGATCGGGTCGTCCTCGGAAATTTGATGCTCGATGCTGTTCATGGTGTGTGCCCTCCCGGCCAACGCGCCGCGGCCGCCTGTGTGTGACTGTGGCTCATTCGGACTCCTCCGCCCACTCGCGGCGCAGCTTCTGCACCGCCGTGTGGATCAAAAAGCCGACATTGCTCACGGAAAGGTCCGTGATGCGGCTGATTTCCTTGTAGCTGAAACCATTCTGGAACTTCAGGCGTATGACCTCCTGCTGGTTCTCGGGCAGCGTGTTGATGAGGCGCAGCAGGCGCTCCATCGTCTCGCCCGTCTCAAGGGCCCGCCCCGGCCGGGGCTCGTCCGAGCGCACGCGCTCCACCTCGCCCTCCTCGAAGGACTTCAGGCGGTTTTCCTTGCGCAGCACGTCGTAGGCGCGGCGGCGGCACACCGTGTAGAGCCACTCGACGACATGGCCGTCGATCTCCTGCTCGCGCTGCGCCAGCAGGCGGGCGTAGGTGTCCTGCACGACGTCGCGCGCACGCTCGCGGTCCCCGAGGAGGCGCATGGCGTAGCGCACGAGCGCAGCCTGGTGCTCCGAGAAGGCTCTCTCCGCCAGGCCTGACGGCCTCCTGGACTCTCCGCCCGATTCGGTTTCTGCCAATGACATGATGGGGTTCCACCCGAACAGACGCGGTGGCGGGGCATTTCTTAGGGGCAATTTAGGGGCAAACGCAAGCAGCTCCCTCCGTGCCTGATACAATGCGTCCGCGGATTCCCCCGGGCTTGGCATCCTACCTGCTAAACACCCTTCGTTCCTTGAAACACGCGATGGCTGGAGGCTCCGCCCCCCCCAAAACTGCACACTTTGCCGGAGAGACCGCCCCCGGGCGGCCCCGCCGGCAGACGCCCCGCCTCCTGCGGCCCACGTGGCCGGTGGTGGAGGGGTGTAACCAAACAACGAATACAAAACTCCCCGCCAACACGGGGTTTGAAGCCATGAACAAAGCCAGCAAGATCCTCAGCCTCGCCATCGCCAGCCTGCTCGTCGCCTCCGCGGCCACCGCCGCCACCAGCTACGAGCGCACCTACGTGGAGAACTACAAGGGCCGCACCGACATCCCGGTGCCGGTCTCCGTGGTCACCCCCACGCTCACCAGCGCACACGAACCCTCGAGGGTCGTGGTGACCTTCACCGTCGATGAAAAGGGTACGCCCAAAAACATCGCCGTCACCTCCAAGGTGGACCGTGAGCTCTCCGAGAGCCTCACCTCCGCCGTGGCAGAATGGAAGTTCGCCCCCGCCCTCTCCAACGGCACCCCCGTTGCCCGCGAGGTCGTGCTGCCCATGGTGATCAACTGAGTTTGAGAACCCTGCCGCCGCCTGGCCTGGGCCCGCCGGTCCGCCGTCCCCAGGACGGCCCCAGCACCCTCCGCCAGCCGCTCCGGCAGACAACCACAGGGCCGCCCTCCCGTCGCACGACGGTGGGGCGGCCCTGCCCGTTTCCAGGCCACGACCCGGCATATCGAGCCCTTGGCAGGATTCTTCGCCTTCTGAAGGTGGGAAAGGTAGGCCTCCCTCGGCGGCTGGCATCCCTTGCGAAGGACGAACCGCCTTTGACGGTCACATGGCCTTGCCCCACCCCGGCTCTTGCCGCGAGCCCCCGGCGGTCCCATTCCTACGGGTGGCATGAATCCTCCCCAGCCCGCCCCCGCCCGCCCGTGCCGGCTTTGCCGTCTGCTCCCGTCGCTCCTCCTCCTCGGCCTGCCCACGCTCCCCCACTCCAAGGTCGTGGCCGCCGCCACTCCGGCCGCCCCTCC
>JAHFTI010000540.1:2865-3301 GCA_023265535.1 Opitutaceae bacterium | reverse complement strand
TGTTCTCCCCGCGAGACGGTCCAAGATCCGACTCAATACCCCCGCGGCCTCCCACGCGCCCCTTGGCTACTCCGTCCTTCCGCACGCCCGCCCCGCTCTTCCCTGCTGCTTTGCCTCCCTGTCAGGTGCGCACCGCAGACGCGGAGTTTCCTTCTCCCCCTTCCCATGAAAGTCCCGCTTCTCTCCCTTGCCCTGCTGCTCGCCGCAGCCCCCCTCTGCGCCAGCTCCACCGCCCACAGCTGCGCCACGCCGGCCGCCCCCGCCGCGCGCCCCGCCCTTGTCGATGCCGCCGTCGAGGCGCTGCTCGCCAAGATGACCCTCGAGGAAAAGATCATGCTGCTCGGAGGCGACGAGACCGGCTTCAACTCGCAGGGCGTTCCCCGCCTCCGCATCCCGCCGATCCGCATGAGCGACGGGCCCGTTGGCGTGCGCAGTG
>JAHFTI010000540.1:0-2855 GCA_023265535.1 Opitutaceae bacterium | reverse complement strand
GGCGCCTCCAACGCCTATCCTGTCTCAATCAACATGGCCGCCTCCTGGGACACCGCCCTCATCGGCCGCTTCGGCGTCGCGCTCGCCGAGGACACGCTCGCCAAGGGCAAGCACGCGATCCTCGGCCCCTGCGTCGGCATCAGCCGCCATCCGCTCGGTGGACGCAATTTCGAGGCCTTCGGTGAGGACCCCCATCTGTCCAGCCGGCTCGCCGTCAGCGTCATCCAGGGCATCCAGAGCCGCAAGGTCATCGCCACGGTGAAGCACTTTGCCTGCAATGACCAGGAGTGGGAGCGCAACAACTATGACGTGCAGGTCGATGAACGCAGCCTTCACGAGGTTCACCTGCTTCCCTTCGAGGCCGCCGTGAAGGAGGGCAAGGTATGGATGCTCATGACCGCCTACAACCTGGTCAACGGCCAGCACATGAGCGAAAACCAGCGCCTCGTGAAGGAAGTCCTCAAGGGCGACTGGGGCTTCGAGGGCCTCGTCGTCTCCGACTGGGTTTCCGTGTACAGTTCCGCCGCCGCGGCCAACAACGGCCTCGACATCGAGATGCCCCAGGCGCTGTTCCTCGGCGACAAGCTCGCTGCCGACGTGAAAGCCGGCCGCGTCCCGCTCTCCGTGATCGATGACAAGGTGCGCCGCCACCTGCGCGTGCGCCTGCACGCCGGGCTGATGGACAATCCCGAACCCAAGCCCGACGAGGCGGTCATCCGCAGCCAGGCCCACCGCGACCTCGCCCGCGAGATGGCCGAGAAAAGCATCGTCCTGCTCAAGAACGATGGCGTGCTTCCCCTGTCCGCCGCGAAACTGCGCTCCGTGGCCCTGGTCGGTCCGCACGCCGCCATCACCCGCGCCGGTGGTGGCGGCAGCTCGGGCGTGCATCCCTGGATCAGTGTCAGTCCTGTCGAGGGCCTGCGTGCACAGTTGCCCTCCACGGTGTCCGTGACGACGGCCCCCGGCGTCGTCGTGGATGGCTACAAGGCCGTGCCGCTGCCTGTCAGCTTCCTGCGCACGCCCGACGGCAAGGAGCAGGGCCTGCTCGGCGAATATTTCAAGGGCAAGGATTTCTCCGGAAAACCCCTCTTCACGCGGGTCGACAAGGGCCTCGATTTTGAGTGGGGCAGCAAGGGGCCCGGCAACGGCATGCCCGGTTCCGACTATTGCATCCGCTGGACCGGCACCTTCACCGCCACGGAGACCAAGCTCCACAAGCTTGCCATCACCAGCGATGACGGCTCCTACCTCTGGATCGACGACAAGCTCGTGGCCGACAACGGCGGCAACCATGGCGAGATCACGGTGCCCGCCCCCGTCGCGATGGAGGCCGGCAAGACCTATCGCCTCCGCATCGAGTTCCAGCAGGGCGGGGGCGACGCCGCCATGCGCCTGGGGTGGAAGGATCCGAACGACACTGCGAAGGACCCCACGATCGAGGACGCCGTCGAGGCGGCCCGTGCCGCCGAGCTCGCCATCGTCTGTGTCGGCAACTCCGCCGGCCAGGAGAGCGAGGGCAGCGACGTCGCCGACTTCAAGCTGTTTGGGCGACAGGAGGAGCTCCTGCTCAAGGTCCTCGATGCCAATCCCAACACCGTGGTCGTCGTGTATGGCGGCGTGCCGGTCCGCATGAAGGCCTGGCTGCCGCGCGCCCGCGCTGTCATCGCCGCCCTCTATCCCGGACAGGAGGGCGGTGCCGCCCTGGCCTCACTGTTGCTCGGTGACAGGAATTTCTCCGGCAAACTTCCCTTCTCCTACCTCCAGGAGCACTCCGAGAGCCCCGGCTTCACGGGGTACAAGGCCCCCGGCCTGAAGGTCCCCTACGTTGAGGGCGTCTTCACGGGCTACCGCTGGCATGACCGCCACGAGGTCCAGCCGCTGTTTCCGTTTGGCCACGGACTCTCCTATTCGCGCTTCGATTATTCCGGCCTGACCGTCGCCCCCGGCGTCTCGGGACCCCGTCGGGTTTCCCTGACGGTGGGCAATTCCGGCAGCCGCGCGGGCGATGAAATCGTGCAGGTCTATGTGGAGCCGCGGCAGTCCCGGCTGCCCCGTCCCATCCGCGAGCTCAAGGGCTTTGCACGTGTCAGCCTGCTCCCCGGAGAACAGAAGCGGGTTGATATCCAATTGGACGAAAGGGCCTTCAGCTATTATGATCCCGAGAAGCACGCCTGGGTGTGCGAGCCGGGCACCTATTTGGTTCATGCCGCTGCGAGTTCGCGCGACCTGCGCCTGGTGATTCCGGTGGAAATCCGCTGAGCTGAAGGGATTTCCGGCCTCACCTCCGGGAGTCTGCCCAGTTCGCTTTTCTCGGCGGGGCTTGTGATGATTCACCCCGCTTATGTCGTCAGAGGACAGGTCTCCCAAGCATGATTCCCCCCGCCCCCGTCCGCCCCTGCGCATCCTGTTCATTTCCGGATGCACGGGGCGGGAGTTGGAGGCTCACGGACTCGCCCACGCCTGGGACCATCTTCTCGTGAAGTCCTTCAGCCTCGGGAAATTGTCCCCGCGTCTCAGGCGTGTGGCGGCCGGACCCGCAGGGCTCACCTGGAACTGAGCCTGCGAAGGGCTTCCTGGCGGCTGTTGATTTCCCTCACCACCGCTTCGTGGCGCCTGAGGCTTTCCTCGTCGTCCTCCGCGGCCGCCTTGGCTAGCGTGGTGTACCCGACGACCTTGAGGTCCACCAGCTCCAGGAGGAGCAGGCGCCTGCGCTCGGTTCTCCTGTCAGGCGTGTAGTGGAGCCCCCTGAGCTGGGTGCCGAAATCCCTGTAGAAGGGCGCGAGTTCGCCTAGCAGCAGGGTGGCAAATTCCGCCCCCTTGGACTTGTCGCTGTTCCAGGCCTTCATCGCCGCGGT
>JAHFTI010000067.1 GCA_023265535.1 Opitutaceae bacterium | reverse complement strand
CTCCTGGACAATGCCATCAAGTTCACGGCGCGCACCGCCGAGGCCGTGATCGAGGTAGGCGCCCTGCAGTCCGGCGGGGGCACCGACGAGCTTGTGTACTATGTCCGTGACAACGGGGCGGGCTTCAACCCTCGCTACTCCGACAAGCTTTTCAGGGTCTTCGAGCGCCTGCACAAGCCCCGTGACTTCGAGGGCAATGGCATCGGCCTGGCCAACATGAAGCGCATCGTGCTCAGGCACGGCGGCCGCGTGTGGGCCGAGGGCGCCATCGACAAGGGGGCCTGCTTCTACTTCGCCCTGCCCCTCAGGCCCAGGGTGGCGCAGCCGCCGGAAGCCCCCACGGCCGAGGTCGCGTCCTGGCGCAACTGAGGAGTTGTAGGTGCATTCTGGATACTTATTTCCGGCATTGCCGCTTGCCAGGCGGGCCGAGCCCCGCTTCTTGCGCTCGACGCCGCGTTCCCGGCCGCTCCATTCTACCTTCGCATGAATCCGTCCACAAAGGATCCGGCCGCGCCCCAGGCGAGGCCCACCCTCGAGGTGCCCGCCCAGCGCGAGCTGGCGCGCCTCTGCGTCCAGACCGGCCTCCTGCTCATGCAGCATGGTGCTGAGAGTGCGCTGGTCGAGTCCGTCGTCCGCCGCCTGGGCGTGGCGCTCGGCGCCGACAGCGTGGAGGTGGCCATCATGGCAAATGCGATCACGGTCACCCTGCTCTGCGGCTCGAAGAGCACCACGACCGTGCGCCGCAACGAGGACCGCGGCATCAACATGCACATGGTCACCGAGGTGCAGCGTGCGATGCTGCGCGTCGAGGGCGGCGAGCTGGACCTGGCCGGCTACCGCGCCCGCATCGAGGAGCTGCGTCCGCTGCGTTATCCGCGCTGGCTTCTCTCGGTCATGATCGGCCTTTCCTGCGCGAGCTTCGCAGCCCTGGCCGGTGGCGACCTTCCCAGCTGCGGCCTTGTTCTGCTTTCCAGCAGCGTGGCGATGTACGTGCGCCTCCTGCTCGCCTCCTTCCACTTCAATCCGCTCGTGACCTTCTTCGTGGCCGCCTTCGTGGCGACCTCCATCTCCGTCCAGGGCGTGCTGCACCAGATCGGTGGCACACCGAAGATCGCCATGGCGTCCTGCGTGCTGCTCCTCGTGCCCGGCTTCCCGCTCATCAACGCCGTCTCCGACATGGTGAAGGGCTACGTGAACACAGGCCTCTCCCGGGCCACGATGGCGACCCTGCTGGCCGCCTCCACCTGCGCGGGCATCATGCTTTCAATGCGAATCTGGAACGTGTGGGGGTGGCTATGAACCTGCTGATCGACCTTCTCCGCGACATGGCGCTGGCCTCCGTTCCCGCGGTGGGCTTCGCGCTCGTCTTCCACGTCCCCGCCCGCGTGCTCAAGTACTGCGCCCTGGGAGGCGCCTTCGGGCACGGGCTGCGCTTCCTGCTTCTCAAGACGGACATGCCCATCGAGTGGGCCACGCTGATCGCCGCCGGTGTCGTGAGTTTCTGGGGCGTCTGGTGCGCCCAGCGCCTGCGCGCCCATCCCAAGGTCTTCACGGTGGCCTCGATGATCCCGATGATTCCCGGCGTGCCTTTCTTCACGACCCTGCTCGCGCTCATCGAGATCCAGCATCGCGGTTACAGTCCCGAGCTGCTCGCCACCGCAGTCGCCTCCGGCATCAAGACGCTCTTCATCGTGACCTCCCTCGCGGTGGGCCTGGCCCTGCCCGGCCTGCTGCTCTACCGGCGCACCCCGGTGGTCTGAGCGGGGCGGCACCGGGCCCTCGTGTAGTGATAATGTTCATACACGAGGCCGGGTGTTGCCAGGGCGGCGTTGTTCCGCCCTGATCTGCCTCCCATGAAAGCCCTGTCGGTCCTTGGCACCTCCTCGAGCGCAGGCAAGACCTGGATGGCCACCGCCTACTGTGCCTGGCTCTCGAGGCAGGGGCTGCGCGTCGCCCCCTTCAAGGCGCAGAACATGTCGAACAACGCGCTCGTCACGCCCGATGGGGGCGAGATCGCGCGCGCCCAGGCGGTGCAGGCCGAGGCGGCCGGCATCACTCCCTGCTCGGAGATGAACCCGATCCTGCTCAAGCCCAGCGGCAGCCTCGGCTCCCAGCTGGTGCTCCTGGGCAAGGCGCAGGGGCATTGCCCTCCCGCCGAGTATTACAGGCGCTTTGACGAGCTCTGGGCGCTGGTGCGCGACACCCTGGAGGGCTGGCGCTCCCGCTGCGACGCCCTTGTGATCGAGGGGGCGGGTTCCCCGGTCGAGCTCAACCTCATGGCGCGCGACCTCGTGAACCTGCGTCCCATCACCCATCTCGACGCCCGCTGGGTGCTGGTCGGTGACATCGACCGCGGAGGCATCTATGCGCAGCTCGCGGGCACCTGGGCCCTCCTGCCCGAGGACCTGCGTCGCCGTTCCCTCGGCTGCATCATCAACCGCTTCCGCGGCGACCTTT
Organism: Opitutaceae bacterium; assembly: GCA_023265535.1. Classification (GTDB taxonomy): domain Bacteria; phylum Verrucomicrobiota; class Verrucomicrobiia; order Opitutales; family Opitutaceae; genus MWDT01. Next base: position 9,640 of record JAHFTI010000067.1, on the reverse strand, counting down.
CCCTCTTCCCCAACCCGCAGGAGTGGCTGGCGCCGCACGCCCCGGGGCTTTCGGTGCTGGGCACTGTGCCCTTCGCCGCCGGGCTCCGCCCCGACGAGGAGGACGGCATCGATCCGTTCGACCACGACCGCGGCAGCGGGGACGAGCTCGCCTGGATCCGCCTGCCCCACACCGCCATCCTCAACGACTGCCAGCCCTGGTGGGAGGACAGCGGCGTGCGCGTGCGTTGGGTGTCGCGCCCCTCCGACCTGGGCACCGCCAAGGCCATCGTCATTCCCGGCACCAAGAACACCATCGCCGACATGCGCTGGCTGCGCGCCACCGGCATGGACCAGGCCCTGCTCGCGGCCGCCGCCCGCGGCGTGCCCATCGCCGGCATCTGCGGCGGCTACCAGATCCTGGGCGGGAGCCTGCGCGACGCCTCGGGCGTGGCCGGCGATTCGGGGGAGGAACCCGGACTTGGGCTGCTGCCGCTGCATACGGAGTTCAGCGAGCCGAAGATCGTCACCCAATGCGTATCCAGTTTTTCAGGACGCGCATGGCCCACCTACGAGATCCACATGGGGCGCAGCATCCGCACCGGGACCGGCGGGGACGGCACCCCCGAGGCGCTGCATTCGGTGCTGGCGGGCGGCGTCAGCGCACCCGAGGGAATGCGCCTCGGCAGGATCTGGGGCACCTACCAGCACGGCTGGTTCGACGTGCCGGAGACGCGCACCGCCTTTGCCCAGGCGGCCGGCATGGCGCAGCACCGCGCCCAGCCCATCCCCTGGGCCGAGCGGCGCCGCCAAGTCTACGGAGGAATGGCCGACCTGATTGAGCAGCATTTGGACATGGAGCCCGTCCGGCGCCATTTCGGTCTATAGTTTGCCCTGACGATTCCTTGCCGCGGGCGGGCTTTTCTGCCTGTACTCGTGGCGTCATTCATTGCCCACGGTGAATGTCGACAGTCGGAGCCCCCGCCCGACCGGAAGTCACGTGTCCGCCTTGCGCGGCCGCGGGGCCTTGCCGGTAGGAATCCGGCCTTCGGCAGGAAGCGGGGTGTTGAGCGACCCACCACCAGCCTCCAAACTTTCCTCTTATGTCACTGTTCATCGGCATCGATTCCGGCACCCAAAGCACCAAGGCGGTCGTCCTCGACCTCGACCAAAAGAAGGTCATCGCGGAGGCGCGCGCCCCGCATCGCCTCATCGAAGGCCTCCCGGCCGGCCACATGGAGCAGCACCCCCAGGAGTGGGCCGCCGCCATGGACAAGGTGATCCTCGAGGTCGCCTCCAAGATCGACAAGTCCCGCGTCAAGGGCATCGGCGTCTCCGGCCAGCAGCATGGCTTCGTGCCGCTCGACGCCAAGGGCGCCGTCATCCGCCCCGCCAAGCTGTGGTGCGACACCTCGACCGTCGCCGAATGCGCCGCCCTCACCAAGAAGATCGGCGGCGACAAGGCTGCCCTGAAGAAGATCGGCCTGCGTTTCCTGCCCGGCTTCACCGCCCCCAAGATCGCCTGGCTCAAGAAGCACGAGCCCGCCAACTACAAGAAGCTGCGCCACGTGCTGCTGCCGCACGACTACCTCAACTTCCACCTCACGGGCAACTACTTCATGGAGTACGGCGACGCCTCCGGCACCGCCCTCATGGACGTGCGCAACCGCAAGTGGTCCACCGCCGCCATCAACGCCATCGACCCGAACCTCGCCGACTGGCTGCCCGAGCTTTTCGACTCCCATGAGCCCGCCGGCCTGCTGCGCTCCGACCTGGCGCGCGAATACGGCTTCAGCGAGGACGTCGTGGTCAGCGCCGGCGGCGGCGACAACATGATGGGCGCCATTGGCACGGGCAACGTGGCCCCCGGCGTCATCTCCGCCAGCTTCGGCACCAGCGGCACCATCTACGCGTACAGCAACAAGCCTGTCGTCGACCCGGACGGCGAGATCGCCGCCTTCTGCTCCTCCACGGGCGGCTGGCTGCCCCTGCTGTGCACCATGAACGTGACCACGGTCACCGAGCAGTTCCGCAAGCTCTTCAACCAGGACCTGCACGATTACAGCGTGCTCGCCGCCACCGCCCCCGTGGGCTCCAACGGCCTGCTGCTGCTGCCCTACCTCGAGGGTGAGCGCACCCCGAGCGTGCCCGCCGGCTCCGGCGTGTTCCTCGGCCTCAATTCCCGCACGATCCAGCCCGCCCAGATGGCGCGCGCCGCGATTGAGGGCGTCACGCTCGGCATGAACTACGGTCTCCAGCGTTTGGATACACTCGGCGTCAAGGCCAAGGAGATCCGCGTCACCGGCGGCGGCTCGAAGTCGCCCGTCTGGCGCCAGATCATGGCGGATGTCTTCGGCGTGCCCGTCGTGGGCATGGTCGAGGACGAGGGTGCGGCCCTCGGCGGCGCCCTGCAGGCCGCCTGGTGCAGCGCCCTCACCGATGGCAACACCAAGGCCAAGATCACCGACTTCACCAAGGGTGTCGTCGCCGTCGACGAGAGCACGCGCTGCAAGCCCGACCGCAAGGCCGTGGCCCAGTACCGCAAGCTCCAGGCCCTCCAGAACAAGCTCAGCCTGGCCCTGCGCGAGGTGTTCCCCGAACAGCGCGCCCTCGCCTGAGTTTTTCAGAATCCTTCATCGCGCGTGAAGGGATTCGGGTCCTTGCGGGGTTTACTCCTGCAAGGACCCATATGAAAACCAAGACACTCGCGATTTTGCGGATTTCCTTCGGAGCGCTCCTCTTCGCCGCTCCTCTTTGTTTTGCTCAGGAGGGTGAGGCAAGGGACGCTAGCACCAAGAATTATATCCAGGATATCAGGCAGGCCTCCATGCCCAAACCTGAGCGCGGCATGTTGCGCGCGTCACGCCCCGATCGCTCGATGATCGTCCACAAGACGGTCGATCCGATCTTCCCGCTTTCCCAGATCGACAAGCAGCGCAGGGGCTTTGTGCGTATCGTGGTCAGTGTCAGCCACGAGGGAGCCTTGACCGACTACATGGTGGTGGCCTACTCCCGCAAGGCCTTCGCCAAGTCCGTTGAGGATGTCATCCGCAAGTGGACCTTCGAGCCCGCCATGCTCAACGGTGAGCCTGTCTCGGTCATTTCCGAGCTCAACATCGAGTTCGAGGCCACCGGCATCGTGGTGAACGGCGACTTCTTCGACATCGTGAACAACTTCCTCACGCCCTGGCGGAATGAGCGCATGGAGTACCAGCCCGCCACGCTGCGTGAGATCGACAAGATCCCGGAGCCGGTGAAGGTGGTCCCGCCCGTTTACGGGACCTCCTACCGCAATGCCGGCATCAAGGGCGACGTCACCATCGGCTTCTATATCAACGAGGAAGGCAAGGTCTGCATGCCCTCCGTCGTGAAGGCCGACCACATGGTCCTCGCCGATCTCGCCCTGGACGCCCTGCGCCAGTGGCACTTCTCGCCTCCGACGATGAGCGGCGAACCGGTGCTCGTGAAGGCCACCCAGACTTTCAAGTTCAATGACCTGCCCAAGGCGGTCGCGGCGCCCAGCTCCGCTCCTGCCAAGTGAACTTTGTGTAAGGGTTCATCGCCCGGGGTGGCGAGAGAGGACGAGTCCACGGACTCGTCCTTTTTCTTTTCGGAGGCGCGCACTGCGTTGCAGGGCGGCGACTGTCCGGTGAGGGCAGGGCAGGACAGTGCGGGGCGGGGCGTCGGGTCATCCCCCCCCGAAGCTTAGGCGGCGGCGGCCTTGGCCACTTCGAGGAACGCCTGCAGCGCGGGAGGGCACTCCTTGTCGGCAGGCCAGCCCACGACGAGACGGCTTTCGGGAGCCGGCCCGGCGAGGGGGCGAAAGACGATGTCGGCGGGCAGCTGGCGTGCCTCCGAGGGGGCCATGAAGGTCGCCCCCAGGCCGGCGCGGACCAGGCCCACGCCGTTCGCACGCGGCCAGACCTCCTCGGCGATGCGCGGGCTCACCCCGGACTTCGCAAAGGCGGCCAGCACCCGGTCGTAAAAGCCGGGATTGTGGCTGCGCGGAAAGAGCACAAAGGGTGTGTCCGCCAGCTCCTTCAAGCGTAGGGTGGGGCGCCCCGCCAGCGGATGGTCCGAGGGCAGCAGGATCCCGTTCTTTTCGTGCAGCAGCACCTGGGTCTGCAGGCCGGGCGTCGAGGCATCCGGGTGAAAGAAGCCGCAGGCGATCTCGCCCGAGAGCAGGGCCGCCACCTGCGCCGAGGTGGGGGACTCGTTGAGCTCCACGCGTATCCCGGGGTGGCGGCGGTGAAATTCCCTCAGGATGCCCGGCAGCACGCTCGCCATCGCCAGTCCCGTGAAACCGATGCGGATGTGGCCCACTTGTCCCTCCGCCATCGCACGCATCTCATTCGGGATGTTCGCCAGCGCGCGCAGCAGGGGATCGAGCCTCTCCTGCAGCAGATGCCCCGCAGGGCTCAGCTCCACCTTGCGGCGGCTGCGCACAAAGAGCGGCACGCCCAGGGCCTGCTCCAACTGCGCAATCTGCCTGCTGAGAGCGGGCTGCGCCACCGAAAGGGTCTCGGCGGCCTTGCGGAAATGCAGCTGGCGCGCCACCTCGCGGAAATACACCAGGTGCCGAAGTTCGTACGGGTATTGATACTCTCTGGGCATCACAGGCAGCGAAACAAGTATTTCCAGGCAAGGCAAGGCTCTGCTATGATCGTGCCTTCACTTCACTCCGCCGCGCCCTGCCGATCCTCCTCGCCAGGCACTGCGGTCCCCTCGAAACTCCTCCTTTTTCCCATGGCTAAAACGCTCTTCCAAAAAGTTTGGGACGCCCACTCCGTCCGTCGCCTGGCCAATGGCCAGACGCAGCTGCTCATCGGCACGCACCTGATCCACGAGGTCACCAGCCCGCAGGCCTTCGGCATGCTGCGCGACCTCAAGCTCAAGGTCTCCATGCCCCATCGCACCTTCGCGACGGTCGACCATATCGTCCCGACCGACGTCTTCGCCGAGCCCTACGCTGATCCGCTCGCCGACGCCATGATCAAGGAGCTGCGCAAGAGCTGCCAGGAATTCGGCATCACCTTCTTCGACCGCGCCACCGGCAAGCAGGGCGTCGTGCACATCGTCGGACCCGAGCAGGGCATCACCCAGCCCGGCACCACGATCGCCTGCGGCGACTCCCACACCTCCACCCACGGCGCCTTCGGGGCGCTCGCCTTCGGCATCGGAACCTCCCAGGTGCGCGACGTGCTCGCCACCCAGACCATGGCCCTCGGCGAGCTCAAGGTCCGCCGCATCAATGTCACCGGCAAGCTCCAGCCCGGCGTCTATGCCAAGGACGTCATCCTCCACATCATCCGCACGCTCGGCGTGAACGGCGGCACCGGCTTCGCCTACGAATACGGCGGCGAGGTCTTCGACCGCATGTCCATGGAGGAGCGCATGACCGTGTGCAACATGTCCATCGAGGGCGGCGCGCGCGTCGGCTACGTCAATCCCGACCAGACCACCTTCGACTACCTGAAGGGCCGTCCCTACTCGCCCAAGGGCGCCGCCTGGGACGCCGCCGTGGAGCGTTGGAAGAGCTTCGCCTCCGACGCCGACGCCAAGTACGACGACGTCGTCACCATCAGGGCCGAGGAGATTGCCCCCACCGTCACCTGGGGTATCAATCCCGCCCAGGGCATCTCGATCAACGAGAACATCCCGACGCCCGCAGGCGCCAAGGATGCCAACGAGAAGGCCTCCATCGAGGAAGCCCTCGCCTACATGAAGCTCGAGGCCGGCGCCCCCATCAAGGGCACCAAGATCGATGTCGCCTTCATCGGCTCGTGCACCAACGGCCGACTCAGCGATTTCCAGGAAGTGGCCAAGTACGTCAAGGGCCGCAAGGTCGCCCCCGGCGTCAAGGCCATCGTCGTCCCCGGCTCCCAGGTCGTGCAGGAAATCTGCAAGGGCCTCGGCCTCGACAAGATCTTCTCGGACGCCGGCTTTGAGTGGCGCGAGGCGGGCTGCTCCATGTGCCTCGCCATGAATCCCGACAAGCTCGTCGGCGACCAGCTCTGCGCCAGCTCCTCCAACCGCAACTTCAAGGGCCGCCAGGGCAGCCCCACCGGCCGCACCGTCCTCATGAGCCCCGTCATGGTGGCCGCCGCCGCCATCACCGGCCGCATCGCCGACGCCCGCGAGGTGTTCGGTGTATCCAAGAACTAAGTACAAACTTCAATCCCTCTCCTCAATGTCCCTCGCCAAAATCACCCAGGTCAGCGGCCGCGGCGTCACCGTCCCCGGCAACGACATCGACACCGACCGCATCATCCCGGCGCGCTTCATGAAGTGCGTCTCGTTCGACGGTCTCGGCGAATTCGTGTTCTATGACGTCCGCAAGGACGCCGACGGCAAGGATCGCGAGCATCCGCTCAACGATCCCCGCTTCCGTGGCGCCACCATCCTCATCTCGGGCGTCAATTTCGGCTGCGGCTCCTCCCGCGAGCACGCGCCCCAGGCCATCCAGAAGTACGGCTTCCGCGCGATCATCGCCGAGAACTTCGCCGAGATCTTCTTCGGCAACAGTACCACGCTGGGCATCCCCTGCGTGAGCGCCAGCGCCGAGGATATCCGCAAGCTCAGCGCCGCCGTCGAGGCCAACCCCCAGACCGAGATCGTGGTCGACGTCGACGCCCAGCAGGTGCGCTTCGGCGGTCAGGCGATTCCGGTGACGATCCGCAGTTCCGCCCGCGACGCCCTCATCAACGGGCGCTGGGACGCGATCGGCGAGCTGATCGAGGGCCTCCCCTCGGTGAGGCAGCTGGCCACCACGCTGCCCTACCTGGCCGTGTGAGGCCTCGGGCGCCTGTGTTGGCAGCCTCGCGGAGCACCCGCCCAAGTGCCCTATGTGGCGGGCCGGTTATATCTTAGCAAAGAGCGAGCGGTGTTTGACCGCTCGCTCTTTTTCTTTTGGCCTTTTCAAGCGAACCTTTTCAGGGTTCCACAGTCACAGCGGAGCCTCCGTCAAATCATGATTTTTGCCATACTCGATATCTTCAAGGGTGCCGACATTCTCATCTGGCCGCTCGGCCTGTGTTCATTGGTGATGGTCTTCATCATCTGTGAGCGTTCCTTCGCGCTGCGAAAGAACGCGGTCATGCCCGACGACGTCGTGGAGGCCATCATCAGCAACCGCCCCGTCAAGGGCGACCGCCACACGGTCCTGACGCGCATCATCGAGTTTTCCGAGCTGCACCCCGACGACCCCGGTGCGGTCAAGGCCTTCGCCCGCCTCCAGGTCAATCGCATGGAACGCGGCCTGCCCTACCTGGACGTCATCTACGCTGCCGCCCCCCTCATCGGACTCACCGGCACGGTTTGGTCGCTGCTGCGCGTGTTCTCCGCCATCTCCAGCGAGAGCGGCCTGCCCGACCCGGTGAAGTTCACCAGCGGCGTCGCCCTCGCGCTTTCCGCCACGCTGATCGGCCTCTGTATCGCCATTCCCTCGCTCGTCGGTGGCGGCGTGCTCAGCCGCAAGGTGGAAAACTATGCCGCCCAGCTCGACGTGCTCCTCGAGCGCATCCTGGCGCGCGCCGGAGAGAAGTCCAACGGTGGTGGAATCTGAGGGCCCCCAGTCCCTCCCCGCACCATGAACAGTGGACTTTCCCGCCCCCGGCGCAAAAAGCCGGAGATGAACCTGCTCCCGCTGATCGACGTCCTCGTGATGTTGATCTTCTTCTCCTTCGTCACGATGCAGTTCCGCAGCGCCTCCACGCTGAACATCACCCTTCCCAAGGTGGAGACTGCCGGCAAGAACGAGTTCAAGGGTAGCGTCACCCTCTCCATCAACAAGGAGGGCGTCATCACCTTCAACGGAACCGTGGTCAGCGATGAGCAGCTCATGGAGCAGCTCCGTGCCGTGAAGAACATCGACAAGGACATCCCCGTCCTCATCAAGGCCGACGAGGACACCCCCCTGAAAAAGCTCACCTTCGTCTGGGACGCCTGCCGCAAGGTCGGCCTCAACAAGCATAGCCTCCAGAGCCGCTAAGCGCCTCCCGCCTCTCCAGCCCCGCAACGAAAGCTGCGGGGCTTTTTGTTGGGAAGGGGTCACATCTTTACGCATTACAAGCAACTCGGTTGGGTATTGGGAAGGGGGCCCCTCTTTACACCTTACAATCAACCTGGTTGATGAGCACGGTATGCCTATACCTGACTTCCTTTCCCCCTCTGGGGAGTCCACTTGCGTGTAACGTGTAAAGATGTGACCCCTTCGAGATAGGGCTCGTCTGGCTACCGATTCGGTTCATTTTCGGGGCATGCTCATCCTGATCACTGGCGTCACGCGCGGCCTCGGTCGTGCCCTCGCGGAATGGTACATCGCAGCGGGCCATACGGTCATCGGCTGCGGTCGCAACGGGGCGGAGATCTTCGACCTGCGCTTCACCTATTCCGAGCCGCACCTCTTTGATGCGATCGACGTGACCGAGCCGGTCAAGGTGGACATCTGGTGCGAGCGCGTGCAGGGCATCTGCGGCGTGCCGGACATCGTGATCAATTGCGCAGCGCTCATGAACACACCGGCCCCGTTGTGGAAGGTGCCCGCCCAGGAATTCTCAAAGCTCATCGATGTGAACATCAAGGGCACCGCCAACATCCTGCGCGCCTTCCTGCCGCCCATGCTCCAGCGTGGCACGGGTGTGATCGTGAATTTCAGCTCGGGCTGGGGGCGATCCACCTCGCCCGAGGTGGCGCCGTATTGCGCCAGCAAATACGCGATCGAGGGGCTCACGCTCGCCCTCGCGGAGGAAATGCCCGCGGGCATGGCGGCCGTGCCGCTCAATCCGGGCATCATCAACACCGACATGCTGCGCAAGTGCATGCCCAATGACGCCGACACCTATCCGGACGCCAAGCAATGGGCTGCCAAGGCCGCGCCCTACATCCTCAGCCTGGGTGCGAAGGACAATGGCAAGTCACTGAGCGTGCCCCAGGCCTAGCTCCCGCATCCTCCCCGGCCCGATCTCGGCTCCTGTAATTGCCCCTTCCACCGTTTCTTTTGTGTCCTCTGCGACTCTGTGGTTCAGCCACTGACCAATTGGCTGAGATTCTTGTCAGCACTCTGCGGAGGGCTGGTGTCCCCGTCGGTGAATAAAAAAGGCGCACCTTGCGGGTGCGCCTTGAAAGGGCGGGGGAAGGCGGGCTTTCCAGACCGGCTCAGGCCGAGCGGAAGCTGCTCTTCCACCAGGGGCTCTGGGCGGTCTTGACCACGCCGGAACCGGGGTTGGCGGCGAGATGCTCGAGCACCTTGAAGGCGAGTTCGGCCTTGGAGGCGTCGCCTGCGGCGGCCGCCGCTTCCTCGGCGGTGAACGCCTTGCCGGCATTGGCGCGCAGCACCTCGACCAGCTTCAGGCGCAGGGCGATGACGCCCGTGGCGGCCTTCTTGCCGGCTTCGACGCCGGGCTGATGGTAGGCATTGATGCCGACGAGCGAGGCGTACAGGCCGACCGTGCGCTCAAAGAGGGCGATCAGCATGCCCACGGTGCGCGGGGAGACGTCCGGCACGGTTAGCGTGACCGAATTGCGCTGCTTCTCGGTGAGGGCGTCGCGGGTGCCGAGGAAGAAGCCCTGCAGGTAGTCGCCGGAGGTGATGCCGCCGGCCTCGACCTCCATGTTGGCGCCTTCGCGGTCGCGCAGCACCTCGATGAAGGTGACGAAGAAGT
>JAHFTI010000539.1 GCA_023265535.1 Opitutaceae bacterium | reverse complement strand
CGACGTCGGCCCCGCCCATGCGACGGGCGAATTCAGCGAGGACGGAGTGGAGGGCGACGACTCGCAGCGGCTGGAGGGCGGGCGTGGTGACCGGGCCTTCTGAGGAGTGGGGCTGCACGGGAGCGCCCCACGCCAGGCCAACGATGGAGGAGAGAAGAATAAGAGGAGACAGTAGTCCGCGGAAAATCGCCATGGGCCTGACCATAACAAAGTCGTCAAGCCCCAGCGAGCCTGTCCGGCTGAAGGGGGGGGCGAATGGCGGGCCCGCGAGGATTGCCAGCGATGCGCTTGCCATCGCCCCCGGCTGCCTGCAGCAATCAGGCAGGGAACACTTGAGCGTCCCAGGAAAGGCAGCCCCTGGGCTGCGCCCGCATCACCCACCACACCCTCCACCGCACCCATGGCCAGCCTGCGCCGCCTCGACCAGACCCTCTCCAGCCTCGGCTACTGCTCCCGCAAGGAAGTGTGGGAGCTCATCGACGACGAGCGCATCACGATTGCCGGGGAACTGGCCGACGACGCCGGCGCCAAGGTCGACCCGGCGCAGGTGAGCGTCGATGACGAGCCCCTCGACCACCCGGACGGCCTGCTGCTCCTCCTGAACAAGCCGCTCGGCCTGGTCTGCTCGCACGATGGTCGCGAGGGTCCCGCCATCTACGACCTGCTGCCCGCCCGTTGGAGGCGCCGCAACCCAGGCGTGACGAGCGTGGGCCGTCTCGACAAGGAAACCTCGGGACTGATCGTTCTCACCGACCAGACGCAGCTCGTGCACAGGCTGACCTCGCCCAAGCACAAGGTGCCCAAGACCTACGTGGCCACCCTGGAGCGCGAGGTGCCCGCCGCGGAGCAGCCGGGACTCATCGCACGCTTCGCCTCCGGCACCCTGCTGCTGGAGGACGAGAAGGAGCCCTGCGCGCCCGCGACCCTCTCATTCCGCGACCCGCGCACCGCCGAGCTCGTGCTCACCGAGGGCCGCTACCATCAGGTGCGGCGCATGTTCGTGGCCTGCGGCTACACCGTGGTGAAGCTGAGCCGCGAGCGTTTCGGCGAGCTCACCTTGGGCGACCTGCCCGTCGGTCAATGGAGGGAGTTGCCCTTGGACCAATTCGGCAAGATTTAGCACCTTCCGCAACTGAGACCCGCACTTGGGACGGTAACCAACCCAAGGCTAGGGCAGCAAGGGACGCAGGCAGACAGCGGTATCCACTCCAGCTCCGAAACCAGGAGGCAGGGGAGCGCGCGCGAAGGTTTCATCGGCCCCTCCAACACGCTCCCTGCGGGACTCGGGCAATGGGATACTGTGTTTTTTTGCTCTGGCGGTGTCGCCCGACGCCACTTAGGACTGCGGCAATGCTAACTGGCGCACAAAAGACCAAACTTCGCGGTATCGGACAAGTCACCAAGGACATGCTCATCATCGGACAGGCGGGCATCACCCCCACGGTGCTGGCCGAACTGAAGCGCCTGCTCGCCACCCATGATCTGGTGAAGCTGCGCTTCACCGGGGCCGACCGCCACCAGCGCGCAGAGCTGTGCGAGGCCATCGCCACGCAGGCCGCCTGCATCCATGTCGGCTCCGTGGGCAACACAGCCCTCTTCTACCTGGAAAACCCCGACGCCTCCAAGCGCAGCATCGAGCTGTGAGGCGGTCGAGCAACGGCTTCCCACGCATGTCCCCCACCCTGCCAGACCCCACCGGGCACCGCCTCACACAATGAAGATCGAGGCACTGGGCTGGGACGAACACTTTGCGGAGGCCTTCGCCGAATACGACGGCACGGGCCTGATCCCTGCGCGCGTCATCTGCGAGCTCAAGCACGCCTACGCCCTCAACACCGGCAAGGACGAGCTGCTCGGCGAGTGCAAGGGGCGCCTCCTCCACAAGGCCGGCTCGCGCTCCGAGCTGCCCGCCGTGGGAGACTGGGTCGCGGTGCGCCCGCGCGCCAAGACCCCCAACCGCCTCGACATCCTGGCGGTCCTCCCGCGCCGCTCCAAGCTCTCGCGCCGCGCCGCCGGCGAGAATGGACACGAGCAGATCCTGGCGTCCAACATCGACACCCTCTTCATCGTCGCCGCTCTCGACGGGGCGATGAACCTGCGCCGTCTCGAGCGCTTCCTCTCCGTGGCGCGCAGCAGCGGCGCCGAGCCCGTGATCGTGCTGAACAAGGCGGACCTGTGCGAATTTCCCGAGGCGGCGATCAACGAGATCCGCCCGGTCGTGGGCGACGCCACCGTGGTCGCCCTCAGCGCCGAGACGGGCCGCGGCTGCCCCCAGATGCGCCCCTGGCTGAAGAAGGGCCGCACCGTCGCCCTCATCGGCCCCTCCGGCGTGGGCAAGTCCACCCTCGTCAACCGCATGATGCGCGACGAGGTGCAGGTGACCCAGGACGTGCGCGAAAGCGACAGCAAGGGCCGCCACACCACCACGCGCCGCGAACTCTTTGTCACGCCCTCCGGGGCCCTCCTGATCGACACCCCCGGACTGCGCGAGATGCAGCTCTGGGACGCCGAGATCGAGGACGCCTTCGCGGATGTATTGCAGATCGCACTACGCTGCCGCTTCGGCAACTGCTCCCACGTGAAGGAACCGGGCTGTGCCATTCGCGAGTCCCTGGCGGACGGCACCCTCCCGACCGCACGCTGGGACAGCTACAACAAGCTGCTCCTCGAGCGCGCTGAGCTGCACGCCCACCTGGCCTCGCTCCCCGACCGCCGCGGCAAGATCGTCTGGCGCAAGAGCGTCAAGGAACTGCGCGTGCGCATACGCCCGCAGGACGACCACTACTGAGGCCATCCCGGGACGCCCGAGGGGCGCCCCACTCCCCCCCGACCGCGCTCAGGGAGCAGGGATGTCCACGACGGCGCTGAAGCCGCCGTTCGGCTGGAGGGTGACGTTGAGCGTGCCGGACTTGCCGGCAGCCAGCACGGACTGCGAGAGGGTGCCCGCGGGACCATCCTCGATGAGTTTCATCTCGCCGCGTGCGATCAGCTGGGAGAGGTCGAGCGTGAGGGTCTTTTCCTGGGCCTCGCCATTGATGCCGGCGATGAACCATTGCTCACCGGCGCGGCGGGCGATGACCACGTGCTTGCCGGGGAAACCATCGATGAAGCGCGAATCATCCCAGACCGAGGGAACCTGCTTCAGGAATGCACGAACGTGGTCGGGCTGCTTGGCCATGCCCTCGGGCGTCTCCACGTAGTGCTGGATGCCGGAGAGAAAGAGGACACTCGTGGCGAGCTCGAAGCCGGGCGTGGTGCGACGCTGCACCGTGCCGATGCGGTCGAGGCAGACCGGGGTGAAATCCATCGGG
>JAHFTI010000538.1 GCA_023265535.1 Opitutaceae bacterium | reverse complement strand
ATGAAGTCGCGGAACTGCGAGGAGGTGTAGAGTTGCTCGCCCAGGGCGATCGGGGTCTCGATGCTTTCGGCAAGGCGACGATGCCCCTCCACGTCATCGAAGTAGATGGGCTCCTCGATCCAGGTGATGTCAAAGTCCTTCAGGCGACCCGCAGTCTGGATCGCCTGCGGCAGGGACCAGCGTCCGTTGGCGTCGGTCATGATGCGGATGTCAGGCCCGAGGGCCTTCCTCACCGCCTCCACGCGCCGAAGGTCCTCGCGAGGGTTCGGCCCGCCCACCTTGAGCTTGACCGCCTTGTAGCCGTCCTCCTCCACCAGCCGTTTGCAATCGGAGACCATCACTTCAAGCGACCAATTCAGCCAGCCACCATCGGTGTTGTAGGCCTCCACCTTCTTCGTGGCGGAACCACCGAGCAGCTTCCACAGGGGCTGGTCGACGGCCTTGGCCTTCAGATCCCAGAGGGCGATGTCGATCGCCCCCAGTGCCAGGTGAGTGATGCCGGAGCGGCCGACCCAATAGATCTCCGACTTCTTGTGCAGCTTCTCCCAGAGGGCGAGCACCTCGCGCGGATCCTCGCCGAGGAGCAGGGGCCCATAGCTGTCGACGATACATTGCACAATCAGCCTGTCCGTGGGCAGGTGGGCGTGAGTGCCTGAAAATCCATAGCCGACGAGCCCCGTGTCGGTGTGGAGCGCCACGCCCGGTGCGCCCCAATGGGTGAGCGCATGCGTGCTGTCGGCGATGCCTCCGCGCGTGACCGGGGCATGAAGAATCAGGGGCTCAATCTTTGTGATTTTCATTGGAGAGGGTTATGAAGTTCATCCTGCCCGCAGACCCGGGCTCGGAACATCCGCCTGTAGTGCAAACAGTATTACACCCGTGCCGTCCCCTCCCAGCCTTGAACTCGCGCGTGGGGCAGCCAACCTGTGTTGCAGGGCGCCTCCCCCTCTCCCCCACCCCATCGAACAACGCCCATCCACACCCGCCCCGTGAACCACACCCCCTTCACCCTCCCCGCAGGCAATCCGCACGTGCGCCGCGTCTCGAGCTTCGAGGAACTCGTCAACACCCCGTTCTCGGGCCAAGTCAACGCCCTGTGCTGGCAGCGCAGCCTCCCCGGCGACTACGGCGAGATCGTCGACCTGCTCGCCACGTCCGAGGACATCACCTCCCTCGACGAGGAACTGCTGCGGGCCTTGCCCGTGAGCCCCGCCGGCAGGGCCGCCATCGAACAGATGCTGCAGGACCACGCGCTGCTCCGCGACCACGGCCTCCAGCCCAGCCTCGACTGCATCCGCCACTACCCGCGCGAAGAGGAGCCGGGCATCGTCCCCATTGACGTGTATTCGTATCACGCCGACAGCGCCACGACCACGGCCGACACCTACCTGTGCACCTACCACGGCCCGACCAGCGAAGGCCTGCGCAACGACGAGGTCCGCCGCTGCGTCGACATCCCCGAAGTCCGCGCCGCGCTCCTGAAGAGGTATGGCGGCCCCGAGGGCGACGGCTTCCTCGAATTCCTGCACGACCATTGCTACGACCTACATTACGAGGCACTTCCCGGGGTGCAGCCTTTCGCCTTCGGCCAGGGCAACCTCTGGCGCATCGCCATCGAGTGCCCCGACAGCCCCGTTCTCCCCTGCATCCACCGGGCCCCCGAGAACAGCCCCGGCCTGCCCCCCCGTCTGCTTCTCATCAGCTAGGCAAATGACAGCATCTTAAGTCTGGCGAACCTTAGGATTGAGGCAATACTGACAGGCAACTCGGGGAGACTTCCCGCTTTTGCATTTGTTAGAGTGTCCCCCGAGCGACGGCAACCCATCTTCAGGCCGGCCGCTTCGGAGGTCGTGGCGCTCTGGTGCACCCCGCCCGCCGCCGCAGCGTTTGCACACCCCTCCCCTCAACACCCCGACAATGTCTTCCTCTCGATTCTCCCGCCTCCTGGCCTGGAGCTGCGCCCTTGTCGCCAGCCTATTCCTCGTCGCCTGCAAGCCCTCCACGGAGCTCGCCGGCGCCAACGCCCCCGCGAAGCAACCCGCCCCCCGCTCGCAGCGCGTGGCGGTCGTCGTCTCCACCCTCAACAACCCCTGGTTCGTCGTGCTTGCCGAAACCGCCCGCGACCGCGCCCGCGAGCTCGGCTACGAGGCGACGATCTTCGACTCCCAAAACGATCCCGCCAAGGAGTCCACCCACTTCGACAACCTCATCTCCGCAGGCTACGGGGCCGTGCTCTTCAACTGCACCGACGCCGAGGGCTCCGTCGCCAACGTGCGCCGCGCCAAGACCGCCGGCATCCCGGTCTTCTGCATGGACCGCGAAATCATGGCCAATGACGCCGCCACCACGCAGATCCTCTCCGACAACTACTCCGGCTGCATCGCCCTCGGCCAATACTTCATCGAGCAGGTCGGCGAAACCGGCAAGTACGCCGAGCTGCTGGGCATCGTGGCCGACACCAACACCTGGAACCGCTCCAAGGGTTTCCACAGCGTCGTCGACCGCTTCCCCGGCATGAAGATGGTCGCCCAGCAGAGCGCCGAGTTCGACCGCAGCAAGGCCCTCGAGGTTTTCGAGGCCATCCTGCAAGCCAACCCCGACCTCAACGCCGTCTTCTGCGGCAATGACGCCATGGCCATGGGCGCCTACCAGGCCCTGCTCGCCGCCGGGAAGGCCGGCAAGGTCAAGGTCTTCGGCTTCGACGGCGCCGATGACGTCGTCCGCTCAGTCGCCGAGGGCAAGATCACGGCGACCGTCATGCAATTTCCCAAGACCATGGCGCGCACCGCCGCCGAGAACGCCGACGCCTATTTCAAGGGCAGGCGCGACTTTCCCCAGCGCGTCCCCGTGGCCGTCGAACTCGTGAACGCCTCCAACGTCGGCAAATTCGGTGATTATGGCCGGAAGTAAGCCGCAAGCGCGCACGCGCCTTCTCTGGCGGGCGGGTCTCCTCCTCGGGGCTGGTCTGCTGCTTTGGGCCTTCCCGCCTTTCCACCTCGTGAAAACCACACGCAACGCAGGTGGCGGTGGCAATGGCACACCCTCCGCGAGCGTCGGCTTCGATGCCGTCGCGGAGGCAGCCAGGATTTGGGCAAAGGACCTCCCGGCTGGCCTCTCCAGGGCCACGGACCTGCAGCAGCTCGTGCAGGCGCTGCAAGCCGACGCGCTCAAGGCGCGCGCGGACTACGGGGTGCAGTCAGGCCTGGGCGCCCGCTACTATTTTGTGCGCGGCACAGGCCGCGTGGTTTCCCGCGAGGGTTCACGCGTGCGAGTGGCCCTGGACGAGGCCGGCACCCAGCTCGTCGAACTGCG
>JAHFTI010000066.1 GCA_023265535.1 Opitutaceae bacterium | reverse complement strand
ACCGCCAGCACATCCGCGACCAGCTGGCCGCCATCTACCACTTCCGCAAGTACATCGAGCTGATGCCCAACTCGCGCCAGGCCGAGCTCGTGCGCCAGCAGATCGAGGCCTCCAAGCGCGAGTTCGCACGCACGCTCCCCGCGCACCCGATGGAGGACCAGAGCATCAAGCTGGGTTACCTCGACCAGCTCGACCGCCTGCAACGCGAAAACGACCAGCTCAAGTCAGAGATCGCGGCCCTGCGCGCCGGCATCCCCACCAACCCCACCCCGCGCTCCTACTCGCAGGGCGCCTTTGAGATGCCCAACACCAGCCGTCCCGCCCAGGAGGTGCAGCAGCCCACGGCCGTCACCACCGTCGAGACAGGCACGGAGGAGCCCGTGACGGGCGGCGAGGAGTCGCCCTTCGTGCGCGCCCCGCTGCTGGACAACACTTCTGCCACCACGCCGGCCGAACAGCCGCTGCTCATCAAGCCCGCCCTTCCGAGCTCCAACTCCACGGCAGCCACGAGCAAGCCCACCGCTCCGGCCACCAGCAAGCCGACGCCTCCCGCCCCCTCCCAGGCCCGCAAACACACCGTGGGCCCCGGCGACACCCTCTCCAGCATCTCGCAGCGCTACTACGGCACCCGCACCCGCGTGAAGGACATCCAGGCCGCCAACCGCGACGTGCTCAAGGGCGGCGACCGCCTCGCGCTGGGCATGGAGCTGAAGATTCCCTGAGGCCGCCTAGCTCTTGGCCCCGCGCAGTTCGTCCAGAAGACCGGCGCAGCCATCCTCGAGCAGGTCGAGCACATGGTCGAAGCCCTCGGGCCCGCCATAGTACGGATCCGGCACCTCCGTCTCCCCGTGGCTCCGGCAAAAGCTGCAGAACGCACGCACCTTGGCACGGGAGGCATCGTCCGGTGCGAGCGCAAACACATTGGCCTGGTTGCTGGCATCCATGGTCACGATGAGATCGTAGTCGGCAAAGAAGCGCGCCGTGAAATGACGCGCGCGGCTGTCCAGCGTGTAGCCACGCCTGCCCGCAGCCGCCCGCATGCGCGCGTCGGGCAGCTTTCCCTCGTGAAAACCGATCGTGCCCGCGGAGCCGATCTCGATCTCGGAGGAGAGTCCCGCCTTCTGCACAAGCTGACGCAGGACTCCCTCTGCGGCAGGGGAGCGACAGATATTGCCCAGGCACACGAAGAGGACACGTTTCATGGGCACAAGCTCTAGGGATGGGAGCCTCCGGGGCAAGGACGGCGCATGCTCAAATCCGGAGCCCGCTGCCAGGCCAGCCGACGAAGCCCCTTGCCCGCAGTGCAGATGCGAAGTGGGGTCGGCCCCAAATACCCACCCCGGCAAGCCCCGTGCCCCCTGGTGCCTCGAAACTTCCCTTCATCAAGCCCCCACCGCACTCACCCTCAAAACGAAAGACTGATTTATCCTTAAACCATCCGTTGACCAGCCACGTCATGCAGGGAAAATCACACCCATGCGTCTGCCCCGCCTGTTTGCACTGTCCCTGCTGCCCTCCCTGCTTGCCCCCATGAGTCCCCTGTCCGCCGCTGAGCCCTCCCCCGACCTGCAGTCCGCCTCGAGCCCGCAGGCCGCTTCCCTGCCCTACTCCTGGTCCAACGTGGTCATCGGCGGCGGCGGTTTCGTCAGTGGGCTCGTCTTCCATCCGCGCGAGCGCGGCCTGCTCTACGCACGCACCGACGTCGGCGGAGCCTACCGCTGGGACGACGCCCTCCGGCGCTGGATCCCCCTCACCGACTTCCTCGGCATGGACGATGTCAACCTGACCGGCATCGAGAGCCTCGCCATCGACCCGCAGGATCCGGAACGCGTGTACCTGGCCGCCGGCACCTACACCAACCCGCGCGTGGGCAATGGAGCCATCCTCTCCTCCAACGATCGCGGCCGCAATTTCCAGCGCTGCGACATGCCCTTCAAGATGGGCGGCAACGAGGCGGGCCGCGGCAATGGCGAGCGCCTCGCCGTCGACCCCAACGACGGCTCCCGACTGCTCTTCGGCTCCCGCGCCGCCGGCCTCTGGCAGAGCACGGACCACGGTCGCTCCTGGGCGCAGGTCCCTGGCTTTCCCGCCATCGCCACCTCCGAGGCGGCGCGCGACACCAGCCGCTGGCAGCAACCCCTAGGCATCAACTTCATCCTCTTCGAACCCTCCAGCTCCACCCCGGGCAAGCCCACGGCGACCGTGTACGCCGGCGTGTCGACGCGCGAGACCTGGCTCTACCGTTCCACCGACGGCGGCCTGACCTGGGCCCCTGTTCCCGGCCAGCCCCTCGGCCTGCGCCCCACCCGCCCCAGCCGCGCCTCCGACGGCACCCTCTTCTTCGCCCTCGGGGACGACCCCGGCCCCAACACCATGAAGGACGGAGCCGTCTGGAAATTCGAGCCGCACGCGACTGACGCAGTGGGCAAAACGGACAAGGAAGGCCAGGGACGCTGGACCAACATCACGCCCGTCGATCCCAGGACCGAGGCCACGCCCTTCGGCTACGGCGCGGTCTGCGCCGACCCGTCCGACCCGCGCCGGCTGATTGTCTCCAGTTTCTGCCGCTACGAGCCCAACAGCGACACGATCTACCGCTCCACCGATGGCGGCCGCACCTGGCGCTCGCTCTTCGAGCACTCCCGTTTCGACCATTCCCGCAATGTGTGGGCCTCGCAGCACAAGCCGCACTGGATGGCGGACCTCCGCATCGATCCCTTCGACCCCGGCCACGCACTCTTTGTGACGGGCTACGGCGTGTACCGCACGCGCGGCCTGCTCGCCTCCGATGCCGCGCCCGAAAGCACGCTCGTGTGGGACTTCGACAACACCGGTCTCGAGGAGACGGTCCCCCTCGGACTCATCAGCCCCCCCGAGGGCGCGCACCTGCTCAGCGCCCTCGGCGACATCGACGGCTTCCGCCACGACACGCTCACCGAGCCCGTGCACGAGTTCGCCCCCACGCCCCGCTTCGCCAACAGCGAAAGCATCTGCTTCGCCCCGTTGAGGCCCGCCCTGATCGCCCGGAGCGGCACCGTGCGCAAACGCACCACTGAGATCCGCGCCGCACACTCGTCTGATGGCGGCCTCACCTGGGCCCCGCTCGCCTCCGAGCCTCCGCAGTCCAACGGGTCCGGCACCGTGGCTCTCAACGCCGACGGCGGCGTGCTCGTGTGGACCACGCTGCGCACGCCCCCCGCCGACGCCACCGGACCGGCCGCCTGGCGTCCGTATCCAAATCTTCCTTACAGGACCGCCGACCTCGGCCGCACCTGGACCGCCTGCGCGGGCCTGCCCGAGGGCGTGCGTGTCGTGCCCGACCCGGTGGACCCCGCGCGCCTGTATGCCTACGACCCGTCCGCGGGCGTGGCCTACCGCAGCACCGACACTGCAGGGAGCTTCCAGCCCGTCGCCTCCGGCCTCCCCTCGCTCGCCGCACTCGCGGGAGGCTTCGGGGGCGCACGCGAGGCGGGCCGCCTGCACGCCGTGCCCGGACGCGGCGGCGAACTCTGGCTGGCCACGCGCAGCCACGGCCTGCACCACTCCGCCGACGGCGGCTCCACCTGGACCGCACTCCCGGACATCCCGGCGGCCTACTCGCTGGGCTTTGGCAAGCCCGCCCCCGGCAGCCTGGCCCCCACCCTCTTCCTCGCCGGCCAGGTAGGCTCCCACAAGGGACTCTTCCGCAGCACCGACTCCGGCGCCTCCTGGCAGCGCATCGACGACGACGCCCACCGCTTCGGCTGGCTCAACCACGTCACCGGCGATCCCCGCGTCTTCGGCCGCGTGTACTTCGCCACGGGCGGCCGCGGCATCATCCTGGGCGAGCCCCGTCCCTAGCCCTCCCCGAACGGGCAGCCCCATCGGTCGATTTCTGACGGGAGTTCTGCCTCCGGGGTGTTATACCCTTCCCTCATGCCCCTACTGCCCCGACTCCTCCTGGCCGCAGCATGCCTGCTCGCCTCCACCCTGCGCGCCGCCACCAGCCCCCTCCCCCGAAGCACCCCCGAGGCCGAGGGTGTATCCTCCGCAGCACTACAAGCCCTGGTCACGGAACTTGGGCAGAAAATCGACGCCGTGCACGGCCTCGTGATCCTGCGCCACGGCAAGGTAATCGCCGAGGGCGCCTGGGCGCCCTACTCGCTGCAGCAGCCCCATGTCCTGTTCTCCCTCAGCAAGAGCTTCACCTCGACCGCCATCGGCATCGCCGCCTCCGAGGGCCTGCTGGGCATCGACGACCCCGTCGTGAAGTTCTTCCCCGAGGACGTTCCGGCGAATGCGAGCCAACACCTGAAGGCCCTGCGCATCCGCGACCTCCTCAAGATGTCCACGGGACAGCTTCCGGCGGACATCGACGCCTACAACTACTTCGCCCCCGAGTCGCCCGCCGCCCGTTTCTTCGCCATGCCCGTGGCCCACAAGCCCGGCACGTTCTTCTACTACAACACCGCGGCCAGCTACATGCTCTCCGCGATCATCCAGAAGGTGAGCGGCCAGACCACGCGCGACTACCTCATGCCCCGCCTCTTCGAGCCCCTCGGCATTGAGGACCCGCTCTGGGAAAAGAGCCCGCAGGGCATCTCGCTGGGCGGCTTCGGCCTCTACCTGCGCACCGAGGAGATCGCCCGCTTCGGCCAGCTGTACCTGCAGCGCGGCGAATGGCAGGGGCGCCGCCTGCTCCCCGCCGCCTACGTCGACGAGGCCACCACGCGCCAGGCCTCGAACGGCAGCGATCCCTCGAGCGACTGGGACCAGGGCTACGGCTACCAGTTCTGGCGCTGCACGCCCGGCTTCTATCGCGCCGACGGCGCCTTCGGCCAGTTCTGCATTGTCATGCCCCAGTACGACACCGTCGTGGCCATCAACAGCGGCACCGGCGACATGGGCGGCCTCATGAAGATCCTCTGGGCAAAGCTCCTCCCCGAGCTGCGCCCCGCCGCCCTCCCCGAGGACGCCGCGGCCCAGGCCGCCCTGAAGGCCAAGCTCGCCTCGCTCTCCCTCCCCGTCGTCAAGGGCGACCCCATGAACGCCACCGCCACCCGCGTGAGCGGAAAGCGCTATGAGGTCCCGGCCAACGCGATGCGCGTGGAGGCCATCGAGGTCCGTTTCGAGCCGGGCCAGGCAACGATCACCCTGCACTACCCCGGCGGTGGCGTGCAACCCAGCTGCTTCAGCACGGGCACCTGGAACAACGACACCGAGCTGCGCGGCCTCACCGGCCCCATCCCCATGTCGGGCACCGGAGCTTGGACCTCCGCCAACACCTACACCACGCGCGCCGCCTTCCGCAACCAGCACACCATCCTCACCACCACCCTCACCTTCGAGGGCGACACCCTCACCGTCGACCAGGTCCCCAACGTCACCTTCGGCAAACCCGAACACTTCGTGCTGAAGGGGAAGGAGGCGCTCAGTCCGAGCGCCTCACCTGCCGCACCGGGTACTCGGTGACGGTCTGGCCGCGGGCGCCGCGGCTGCCCACGGTCAGCGGCGACAGGTCGAAATCGAACTCCTTCTTCCGGGCGGAACAACGCCCGCTCAGGACGATCTTCACGGAGGCGGGCATGTCCGCCTCCGTCTTGGCCGAGTGGAAGAACAGCAGCTCGCTGCCCTCGCTGGCCGCCAGGTTGTAGAGCTTCTCGCGCGTGATGCCGCCCGCCTGGAAACGCTTGGCGAAGGCCTTGCCTGTCTCCTTGTCCTGGTAGAGCAGCGTGTAGAACTGGGTGTCGCCCTCCTTCGGAAAGATCGCGCAGTGCACGATCTTCGGCCCCATGAAGACCTTGTCGGCCACGCGCGCCACCTTCATGGTCGCGTCGCCCATGAAGCAGATGACGTCGTCGAGGATCGTGCACTCCTGCACGAACTCGTGCTGGCGCCAGTTCAGGCCGATGAAGCCCTCCTCGCGGTTCACGTAGAGGCGCTGGTTCGCGGCCACCACCTTGGCGACGCTGATCTGCTCGATCTCGTCGTAGGTCGTGCGGCGGCGCAGTCCCTTGCCATACTTCTCCTGCAGGCGCTCGAACCACTTGATCGCGTATTCGGTGAGGTGCTTCAGGTCGTGGCGCACCTGCTTCATCTCGGTCTCGATCTTCCTGATGGCCTCGTCGGCCTGGAAACGGTTGTAGGCCGAGATGCGCTTGATGCGGATCTCCGTCAGGCGCACCAGGTCGTCATACGTCACCTCGCGGCGCAGGTGCTTGATGTGCGGCTTCAGGCCGTTGCGGATCTCGTCCAGCACAGCCTCCCAGGTCTCGGACTTCTCGATGCGGCGATAGACCTTCTCCTCGATGAAGATGCGCTCCAGCGAGTCCCAGTGCCACTGCTGCTCGAGCTCCTCCAGGCGGATGTCGAGCTCCTGCTTGAGCAGCTGGACCGTGCGGTCCACCGAGCGTCTCAGGATTTCGGATACACCGATGAAGATGGGCTTGTCGTTCTCGATGACGCAGGCCGCCGGTGAGATCGTCATCTGGCAGTCCGTGAAGACGTAGAGCTGCTGGATGAGCTGGTCGGGATCGCAGCCCTGCGGCAGGTGGATGAGGATCTCCACGCTCTCGGCGGTGTTGTCGTCGATGTGCTTGATCTTGATCTTGCCCTTGGCGTTGGCGGCGAGGATCGACTCGATCAGCGAGGTCGTGGTCGTGCCGTGCGGGATCTCCGTGATCGCGAGCAGGTACTTCGAGCGCGGCTCGATCTTGGCGCGCAGCTTCACCTTGGCGCCGCGCTCACCGTCGTTGTACTCCGAGAAGTCGGCGATGCCGCCCGTGTGGAAGTCCGGCACGATCCGGAATTTTTTCCCCTGCAGGTGGTTCATGGCCGCCCGGCACAGGTCGTTGAAATTGTGCGGCAGGATCTTCGTGGTCAGGCCGACCGCGATGCCCTCGGCGCCGTCGAGCAGCACCAGCGGGAACTTCGCCGGCAGCGTGACCGGCTCCCTCTTGCGGCCGTCGTAGCTGAGCTGCCAGTTCGTCGTCTTCGGGTTGAAGAGCACGTCGCGCGCGAACGGGGTGAGCCGCGCCTCGATGTAACGCGGCGCCGCGGGACCGTCGCCCGTGAGCGGATTGCCGAAGTTGCCCTGAGGGTCGATCAGCATGCCGCGCTGGGCGATTCCTACGAGGGCGGCGTCGATGGAGGCGTTGCCGTGCGGGTGCAGGGCCATGGTCTGGCCCGTGACGTTCGCCACCTTGTGGTAGCGGCCGTCGTCCATCTCATAAAGCGTGTGAAGGATGCGGCGCTGCGCCGGCTTCAGGCCGTCGTCGATGTGCGGCACGGCGCGGTCCAGGATGACGTAGCTGGCGTACTCCAGGAACCAGCCCTTGTAGTGCTGGGCCAGCGGGGCCTTGTGCCCGTCCGTCAGGCTCGCGAGCGTCTCGGCCGGGGTCGGCGGCACAGCCACGGCCTCGCCGACCGCCTGCCCCTCGGACCCCGCCACCGCTCCGCCCTGCGTGGCGTCGGCTCCGCCCTCGACAGGAGCGGCGGCCTCGGCCCCGGCGTCACCCGGCTCCGCGGCGCCGCCACCGGTCGCCTCCGGGGTCACGCCGCCATTGAGGGGCAGCTCGGGCTGGTCGTCATCGGGCTTCTTGCGCTTGGACATGGTTGAAATTCTCCTGCCTGTGCCTCGGGTCCCGCGCTCGCGCGCGACCTGTAGGGATTAAATGGATACGTGGTGTCGTGTTTCGGTGTGCTCGGGGCGCCCTGTGCCGCGCCCGCCTCAGGTCTCCACCAGGTCCTTCTCGACCCGGAGATTCTGGATGATGAAATCCTGGCGCTGCGGCGTGTTCTTGCCCATGTAGAAGCTCAGCAGCAGCTCGCTGTTGTGCAGGAAGTCCAGGCTCACCTTCTCGAGGCGGATGGCCTCGCCGATGAAGTCCTTGAACTCGTTCGCGCTGATCTCGCCCAGACCCTTGAAACGGGTCACCTCCGCGCTCTGGCCGAGCTTCATGAGGGCCGCCTGCTTCTCGCCCTCGCTGTAGCAGTAGCGCGTGTCCTTCTTGTTGCGCACGCGGAACAGCGGCGTCTCGAGGATGTGCAGGTGGCCGTTCGTGATGAGCTCGGGGAAGAACTGCAGGAAGAACGAGAGCAGCAGCAGGCGGATGTGCATGCCGTCCACGTCGGCGTCGGTCGCGATCACCACGCGGTTGTAGCGCAGGTTGTCGAGGCCCTCCTCGATGTTGAGCGCGCTCTGCAGCAGGTGGAACTCCTCGTTCTCGTAGATGACCTTCTTGGTCAGGCCGAAGGTGTTCAGCGGCTTGCCCTTCAGGGCGAAGACCGCCTGCGTCTGCACGTCGCGGCACGAGGTGAGCGAGCCCGCCGCGGAGTCGCCCTCCACGATGAACAGCGTGCTGTCCTCGGCGCGCTTGTCCTTCGTGCCCAGGTGCACGCGGCAGTCGCGCAGCTTCCTGTTGTGCAGGGAGGCCTTCTTGGCGCGCTCGCGGGCGATGTTGCGGATGCCCGCCAGCTCCTTGCGCTCGCGCTCGCTGTCCTCGATCTTGCGCTTGAGCCCCTCGGCCGCCTCCGGGTGCTTGTGGAGGTAGTTGTCGAGGTGCTGCTGCAGGAAGTTGCCGATGAAGTTGCGCACCGACGGACCGTTCGGGCCGATGTCGTTCGAGCCGAGCTTGGTCTTGGTCTGCGACTCGAAGACCGGCTCGATCACGCGCACCGAGATCGCCGCCACGATCGACTGGCGGATGTCCGCCGCGTCGTAGTCCTTCTTGAAGAAATTGCGCACCGTCTGCACCAGGCCCTCGCGGAAGGCGGAGAGATGCGTGCCGCCCATGGTCGTGTGCTGGCCGTTGACGAAGGAGTAGTAGTCCTCGCCGTAGTGGCCGGCGTGCGTCATCGCCAGCTCGATGTCCTCGGCCTCGAGGTGGATGACCGGATAAAGCGTGTCGCCCATGAGCTTGCGCCCCAGCAGGTCCTTCAGGCCGTTCTCGGAGCGGAAGGCCTTGCCGTTGAGCACCAGCGTGAGGCCGCGGTTCAGGAACGCGTAGTTCCAGAGCATCTCCTCGATGAACTCGAGGCGGAAGCCGAAGTCCGCGCCGAAGAGCGCCTCGTCGGGGGTGAACTCGATGATCGTGCCGCCGCGCTCGCTGCAAGGCGCCACGCGGTGGTCCTTCTTCAGCTTGCCCTGCGTGAACTCGACCACCTTCGTCTGCCCGTCGCGGATGGCCTGCGCGCGGTATTCGAGCGACAGCGCATTGACCGCCTTCTGGCCGACGCCGTTGAGGCCGACCGCCTTCTTGAAGGTCTCGCTGTCATACTTGGCCCCCGTATTGATCACGGACACGCACTCCAGCAGCTTGCCCAGCGGAATGCCGCGGCCGTAGTCGCGCACCCGGATGCTGCGCCCGGTCAGGTCGACCTCGATCTTCTTGCCGAAGCCCATCGTGAACTCGTCGATCGAGTTGTCGATGCACTCCTTGAGCAGCACATAGATGCCATCCTCCACATGCGTGCCATTGCCCAGGCGCCCGATGTACATGCCGGGACGCAGGCGGATGTGCTCCGTCGAGGAGAGGGTCTTGATGCTGGCTTCGGTGTAGTTGGACGCCATGGACGGGGGAATGCTGGAAAACGGAGAAGGGTCAACCCCTCCGCTCGGCTGACAAGCCCAAATGCTTGCGATCGAGCTGCAAATGCCTGCGATTTGCCGGCCGCCGCCGCCCCAAAACCGCGCGAACCTGAGCCATGCAACTGTAAGAATAAAACAATCACGTTGCGCTGCAGTTACTTGCGATGCCATCGCCGTTCACGCTGTTGCTCCCGCCCCGGCACGGGGCCACAGTCCCGCCCTTTCTGCGGACACGTGACGTGTCCCGTCCATGAACTCAGCAGCCAAGAAGACGGAAACCTGGTCACCCGAAGTCCAACAGCGCCACCTGCGTTGGAACTACACCGCCATGATCGCGGACGGTGCGGCCTACACTGCGGGCATGGCCTTTGTCTCCGCCGAGTCCGTGCTCCCGAGCATGATCAAGGAACTGGGCGGGGCTGACTGGCTCATCGCCCTTTCCCCGTCCTTCCTGCTGATCGGCTCGATGATGACTCCCCTGCTGATGGTGCACCACGTCGAGAAGATGAAAGTGTACCGCCCCGCGGTCTTCTACTGGAGCATCATTCAGCGCCTTGTCCCGCTGGTTTCGGCCCTGCTGCTGCTCTTCGGCTGGGCCTACCTGCCCGGCACCGTCTTCTGGTTTGTGGCCCTGACCCAGTTCCTGCAGGGCCTCGGTGGCGGCTTGTGCTCGTCCGCCTTCTGGGAACTTTACAGCAAGGTCATCCCGGCCAACCGCCGCTCGAGCAACAGCGCCTGGCGCAACGGCATCGGCCTGCTCGTGGGCATCGGCGCAGGCTATGTGATCAGCCAGATCCTGGCCGAGCACCCCGGGCGCACCGGCTACGCCTTCCTGCTCCTGCTACAGTTCGCCTTCCTCGCCCTCTCGGGGGTGTTTTTCTACATGGTCCGCGAGGCGCCCGACCCCGACCACGCGGCGCGCCCCCACCGCTCCCTGCGCGAGTTCCTGGTGCAGATCCCGGCGGTACTCGCCGCCGAGAAAAATTTCCGCCGCTTCATCTGGGTGCGCTCATTGGGCCAGGCCCACGTCATCATCATCCCCTTCCTCGCCCTCCATTTCCGCAAGGAGCTCGGCCTGCCCGACAACGCGCTCGGCCACTTCGTGCAGGCGCAGATGTTCGGCGGCCTGCTCGGCAACCTGCTGGCAGGCTACTACGGCGACCGCCTGGGCGCCCGAAAGCCCCTGCTCTTCTCCCGCCTCATCGCCCTGAGCCTCTGCGTCGCGGTGATCTTTGTGTCGGCCCCGTGGGCGGCAGTGCTGTGCTTCTTTGCCATCGGACTGATCATCAACATCAACCAGGTTTCGGAAAACATGCTCCTGCTGGAAATCGCCAGCCCCGAGAACCGGCCCGCCCTGGTGGCCATGCAGTCGCTCCTGCTCATGCCCGTCACGCTGGGCTTCGGCCTCGCCAGCAAGTGGCTCTTCCAGGCCACCGGAGACCTGCGCGCGCAGGGCCTCGTGGCCTTCATGCTCCTGGTCACCTCCTTCCTGATCCTGCGCCGCATACGCATCGCCCGTCCCAGCTCCCCGGCCCGCTCAGCCTGAACTCCCGGCAGGCCATCGTCCGCCCTTGCGCGTTTCTGAACGAGGCAAGCCTGCGTCCACTGCGTAATTAATGAATGTGTCGGCGCCCGCTGGCAGTTTGACGTGGCCTGCCCCTTCTGCAAGGTGAGGTGTATCCCTCATGCGAATCGTCTACTTCCTGGAAGTGATCTCCTCCTGGTGCCACTGGGCGGAACCCACTTGGGCCGAGCTGCAAAAACGCTACGCCGGACGCTCGATCCACGCCACCCAGCCCCCCTCAGCCTGACCGCATGCAGCCCCCCAACGAAGCCATGACCAATCCCCTCGCCGAGCAGACGCTCGCGCGCCTGGAGGAGGCGATCAGCAGCGGCCAGAACCAGTGCCTGCCCGAGCTCATGGAGATCATCCATGCGCTCTCGGCCAAGGCCACGGAGATCTCGATAGGCCAGCTGGCGGACCTCATCGAGAAGCACGTGGCCGTGATGGCGCGCGTGATCTCCGCCGCCAACACCTTCGGCTACAACCCGACCGGGGCCGACATCAGCAGCGTGGGCGAGGCGATCCAGGTCATCGGCTTCGAGCGTATCCGTTCCCTGGTGACATCGCTCATCCTCGTGCGGCACGCCGCCGACTCCGCCGACGTTCGCCAGCAGCGCGCCACCGCGCTCCTGGCCGTGGCCTCGGGCCTGGTCGCGCGCACCCTCGCACGCGAGCGCGACATCGTGGACCCTGAGCTCGCCTTCGTCTCCGCCTCCCTGCGCCAGCTCGGCCGCCTCCTGCTCGCCGCGTATCTGCCGGATGAATACAGGAGCACGATGGCGCGCGCCTCCGAGATCGGCGACCAGCCCGCGTTCCTCGAGCAGTTCGGACTGAGCCCGCTGCAGCTCACCCACGAGATCCTCCGCCGCTCCCACTTCCCGGCGCGCCTGCTCGACACCCTGCACGAACACCAGCACGGCCAGAAGCCCCAAGGGCGCCGCAGCCACGAGGCCCAGGCCCTGATCGGCCTCTCCAGCTTTTCCGAGCAGCTCTGCACC
>JAHFTI010000537.1 GCA_023265535.1 Opitutaceae bacterium | reverse complement strand
CTCCAACGGCTCGACCTCGATGGCTTCGATCTGCGGCGGCTGCTTGGCCCTCATGGACGCCGGCGTGCCGATCATCGCCCCGGTTGCCGGTATCAGCTGCGGTCTCATGACCGAGGCCAATGCCGACGGCTCGATCAAGAAGTGGGTCACCATCACCGACATTCTCGGTGAGGAAGATCACTTCGGCGACATGGACTTCAAGGTTGCCGGCACCACCACCGGCATCACCGGCTTCCAGCTCGACCTCAAGATCAACGGCCTGCCCTTCGAGATCGCCAAGGCCGCCATCTACCAGGCCCGCGAGGCCCGCATCGAGATCCTCCGCTCCATGCTCGCCGCGATCCCCGCTCCCCGCGCCCAGCTCTCCACCTACGCCCCCCGCATCCAGACGATCCAGATCAATCCCGAGAAGATCGGCCTGCTCATCGGACCCGGTGGCAAGACCATCCGCCGCATCGTCGAGGTCACCGGCGCCCAGATCGACATCGCCGACGACGATTCCGGCAAGGTCTTCATCTACTCGAACAATGCCGACGCCATGAACCGCGCCGTGCAGGAAATCGACGCCCTGTGCGGTGGCGGCCAGCAGATCGAGGTCGGCAAGACCTACAACGGCCGCGTCACCTCCACCAAGGAGTTCGGCGCCTTCGTCGAGTGCATCCCCGGCAAGGAAGGCCTCGTGCACATCTCCGAGCTGGCCGACTTCCGCGTGCGCCGCACCGAGGACGTCGTCAAGATCGGCGACAGCATCTGGGTCAAGTGCGTCGGCATCGACGAGAAGACCGGCAAGGTCCGCCTCTCGCGCAAGGCCGCCATGAAGGAGCGCGAGCAGGCCGCCCAGGCTGCCGCTCCCGCCGCCCCTGCCGCCCCCGCTGCCGACCAGCAGCAGGCCCAGCAGCAGTAAGCTGAACGCCCCCTGAACACTTCGAAGCCCGGTGCCGTAAGGCCCGGGCTTTTTTGTAGCCAATTTCCGGATACGGGTCGGGCCGGAAGCCGGGGCGGCTTTCGGGATCCAGGGGCGTTGTGCCCTGGACGGCCCGCGGACGCGTGCCCCGGCCGCCCCTCCGCCCGACCTCCTGCCCTGCGGCCCGCCTGCCCTCCCGCCTTATGACCAGACAGTCCGATGGAAACAGGCGAAGACCCGGTTGCCTTCCCGCAAGCGCCTCTCCATCACGTTCGCATGCCCAGCCCCGCCCGCCCCGGCCTCCCCCTGCTCTGCAGCCTGCTCGTCTCGCTTGCCTGCCTCCCCCAGGCCTCGCGCGCTGACGGCAGCCCCACGGCCCCGGCACCGGCAGGCAGCCCTTCCGTCCCCGCACCGGGGCCCGGTGGAGTCGGCAACGTCACGGCGAACCCGGCGGCACAGCCTGCGCCCACCGCCCCCCATGCGCTCACCTCACGCATGGCACAAGCCGCCCCCGACGAGCCCGATGCCCCTCCCGCCCCCGGCACCGACACCCCTCACCCCACGCGCAAGGACCGCCTCGTGCGCGACACCGGACAGTTCCGCATCGAATACAGCCCCGGCCAGGAACTCTACCTCAACGCCGTGGCACAGGCCTTGGAGCAGCGCCGCCAGGCTCTCCTCGCCAATCCCCCTCCGCCGCCCGCCCCGCCCAAGGTCCATCCCCTCTCCGCCGCCGCCTGCAGGACCGGCCGCGACGCCCTCCTGGCGCGCATCTCCGCCTACCTCGGCATGCAGAAGCCAACCGAGCTGGAGGAGGCCTGCTATGACACCTTCCTGGGCTACTACGCCCTGCGCGAAAGCGCCCTCTCCCTTCCCTCGGCAATGATGGCCCGCATGCCCGGCACCACCGATTTTTCCCTCTGGGGACGCTCCGCCCTCGTGCGACGCCTGAAGGCGGGCGAAACCATCGAGGGCTTCACCTACGATGAGAAAAAGGACGACCTGAAATGGTCGCTGAGCCTCAACGTGAACGGCCAGTCCGGCAACAAGGACGCGGAGCAGGACAAGGACCTGAAGGAAAAGCGGCTCAACCACGCTCTCAACTACGAGACCAAGGACGGGATCACGCAGATCAGGGCCTCGTTCACGCGTACGCGGGACAAGGGAACCAAGGCGGCGGGCATCAACCCCGAAAAATGGGCAGCCACCGAAGCCACCATGGGCCGTGAAATCGCAGCCCTCAGGATCTGCCTGCCTGTCACCCTCAACGGCAAGGACAAGGCTCCCTACACGCCTTCGCAAGCCGCCCATGCCTTGATCAGGCAGATGGAGGAATGGGGCAACCTGGGCAGGCGCCACAGCACGATCCAGCCCGATCCCTCCCACCTCTACATCCTGCTTCATGAGACGGTGGAATCCGGCATCGTGGACAAGTACCTCGGCAGCGACGACCGCCGCTGGTTCTGCGACGGCGTGGCCAACTACGTGGCCTGGGCCATCGCCCGCGAAAAGGGCGGCGAGGACTTCGCACGCAAGATCTACGACCTTGATGCGGCGCTCGTGAAGGCGGCCCCCTTCCAGGACAGGATCAGGCTCGCCCAGTGGCCCGCCGTGGAGAACCAAATGGGCAAGGAAGGTGACTCCGCACTGAATGCCGCCCACTACGCCTTCGCCACCCGCGCCGTCTTTCTCATGCACGAACAGGCGGGCCCCGACATCCTCCCGCGCCTCTTCACCGAGCTCGCCAAGACCCCGCGCAGGAAAGCCTCGATGAAGACCGTCGCCACGATCTACAAAAAGCTCAGCGGCCACAGCCTCGAGGAACTGCTGAAGCTTGCGGAAACCAGGCCGATTTCAGCACCTGCCTCGCCAAGGACGCCCCCCGCCACGCCAGCCGCGCCCGCCACGCCCGCCTCCTGAATGAACCTTGCCTGAACGGACACGGGGCCGGCATGGCAGCCAGTGCGGCAGGGGCGGGGCACAGCAGCCGGGCTTGCATGGGACGAGCCGTTGCCCCAGAATGGAGCCCATGAGGCCGCATGGAAGGACACTCCTTCTTCCGAGCCTGACGCACCTCGCCAGACTCCTTCTCGGACTGCATCTGCTCAGCATCCCCGCCTGGCCTGCCGCTCCTCCGCCGGTTCCTGCGCCCCTGGTGGAGTCGACCCAGATCCCAGTGAGGACACAGCAGGTTCCGCCCTTGCCCCCTCCTCCCAATGTGCACGTACACCGGCTTAAGCCCCGCTATCAGGGCCACCTCCTCAGGCAGGTACATGGCCTGGCCATCGAATACAGTCCGGTGAAGGAGCAGTACGTGGAACCCGTGGCGAAGGCCATTCGTTCCTGGCGTACGCGCAACGGAATCCCCCTGAAGGAGGCCGCTCCCATCGATGAGCTCACGCCCTTTACCATGGCCTG
>JAHFTI010000536.1 GCA_023265535.1 Opitutaceae bacterium | reverse complement strand
ACCCACCCCCCGATCAAGGAACGCCTGCGCAAGTTGCCCTCACAATAGACTGGAATCGAGTGCCACATTCCGGTGCCTGTCACTCGACGGCACCGGCATTTTTGCGTCCCGTCGCCGGCCCCACCCCAGCCACCCTAACGAGTGAATCGGGAGGACAGGCTCTTTGTGTTTGCGTGCAAGGCCGTGGTTTCAGACAGGAGGGGGCTCCGCTTTTCCGGCGGACACTCATGGATTCGCAACACACCAAGCCTCCGCGTCTGGTCTCACTCGCCTGGCCCATCTTTGTTGAACAGGGCCTCCGGGTGCTCATAGGCACGGTGGACACCTTCATGGTCAGCCACATCGGGGACGATGCCGTCGCCGGGCTCGGCGTGGCCGGACAGGTGCTGACGCTGTTCATCATCCTGTTCTCCTTCATAGGCATCGGCTCAAGCGTGGTGATCACCCATCATCTCGGGGCAAAGGACCGGGAGGGCGCGGACAGGATCGCGACCACGGCCATCGCGGCCAACACCTGGATAGGAGTGGTGGCCAGCCTGCTGGTGGGCGTGCTGGCGGCACCCGCCCTGCGCATCATGCACTTGCCCGAGGGCCCGACCGCCTACGCCCTGCCCTTCCTGGGGCTGATGGGAGGCACCCTCTTCCTGGAATCGATGAACATCTCCATCGGTGCCGTGCTCCGTGCCCACACGCACACGCGTGACGCGATGCTCGTTTCGATCGGCCAGAACGTGCTCAATGCGGCCGGCATCTGTGTGACTCTCTTCGGCCTCTTCGGCCTGCCCAAGATGGGTGTGGTGGGTGTGGCTGCGGCCAGTGTCTTCAGCAGGCTGGCGGCCTGCGTGGCCCTGTGGATCATCCTGCACAAGCGCACCCGCCTGCGCTTCAACTGGCGCGACTACGTGAGGCTGCCGGTGGACATTCTCCGCCGCATCCTGCACATTGGAATTCCAGCCGCTGGCGAAAACATCAGCTGGTTCCTGGCCTACATGACGGTGACCAGCTTCATCGCCCGCATGGGCCCTTCGAGCCTGGCGACGCAGAGCTATACGATGAGCCTGGTGAGCTGGGTGATCATCCTGAACGTGGCGGTGGGACTGGGGACCGAGATCCTGATCGGGCACCTCATAGGCTCGGGCGACTACGAGACCGCCTACAAGGAGCTCCTGCGCAGCCTGCGCCTGGGCTTCTTCGTGGCCATCGGCGCCGCCGCCACCCTGAGCCTGGTCTCACCCTTCCTCCTGCAGCTCTTCACCTCCGACCCGGCGATCATCGCAGCCTCGGTTTTCCTGATCCGAATGGGACTGGTCCTCGAGCCCGGGCGCGTCTTCAACATCGTGGTGATCAATTCACTGCGCGCCACCGGCGACGCGCGCTTTCCCGTGCTCATCGGCATGTTGTCGATGTGGGGTGTCTGGGTTCCGCTGGCCTGGCTGCTGGGCATCAAGCTGGGCTGGGGCATGCCGGGCATCTGGGTCGCCATGATCTGCGACGAGTGGCTTCGGGGCATGCTGATGTACCGCCGCTGGCGGCAGCGCAAGTGGGTGGAGCACGCCAAGCGCAGCCGCGAGAGCGTGAACAGCGCTGCGGCGGATGCACGACAGAGCCAGTCCACCACGATGGACGCCCCTTGCTGAGACGGTATTGACCGGGCCTTAGTCCTTGGAGGCCGAGGCCTGTGCCCCGGAGACAAGCATGTGCAGGCGTTGCACCAGGGAGGCCAGGGTGTGCGCCTGGGCATTCAACTCCTCGGCGGCAGCTGCGGCCTCCTCGGCGGAGGCGGCGTTGCCCTGGGTGACGGAGTCGATCTTGGTGACTGCCTCGAGCACGTGACGGATGCCATTGGCCTGTTCACCCGACCCCATGGCAATTTCTCCGATGAGGTGGTCCACCTCGCGTGCCTTGCCCACGATTTCCTGGAGGGAGCGGGCCACCTTGTCGGAAATCTCGACACCATGGCCGGACTTGGTGATGGAGTCCTCGATGTTCGTGGCGGTCTCCTTCGCGGCCTGCGCCGAACGTTGGGCGAGGGCGCGCACTTCCTCGGCGACGACGGCAAAGCCTTTACCCGCTTCACCCGCACGCGCCGCCTCGACCGCGGCGTTCAGGGCCAGGATGTTGGTCTGGAAAGCGATCTCATCGATGGTCTTGATGATCTTGGCGATGTTGCTTGAGGAATCCTTGATGGCGTCCATCGCCTTGGTCATGGCCTCGACATCCCCGGCGCCCTGTTCGGCAGCCTGACGCGTCTGATTGGAAAGGTCCTTGGCTGACTGGGCGGAGGCAGCGTTGCGCTGCGTCATGCTCGAGATTTCCTCAAGCGAGGAGCTGGTCTCCTCAAGGGAGGCGGCCTGTTCGCTGGAGCCCTGGGCGAGGGTCTGGCTCGAGTTGCTGACCAGCCCCGAGGCGCTGCTGACCTGACGCGAGGCATCGTCGAGCTCCTGGGAGACAGCCCCGATCACGCGATTGATGCGGCGCGTGATGAACCAGCCAAGGAAGGCGGCAAAGGCCAGCGCCAGCACATTGCCCACCTGTACGATCAGCCTGGCATCCTTGATGACCTCCTGAGCCTGCCGTCCGGCGTTGTCGGCCCTGACCCGATTGATCTCGGCCTGAGCCTCAAGCTTGGAGATGTAGGTGAGGTAGACAGGGTAAAGGGACTCGAAATTGGCCTTGCGTGCCTCCTCGGACTTTCCGGCGCGGCTGAGCACGAGCACCTTCTCACGGGCGTCGCGATAGGCGGAGCGTGCAGCCTTGATTGTCTCGTACTGGGCCTTGGTTTCATCATCACCGAGCAAGGCCTCGATTTCCTTGTACAGACCGGTGAGCAACTCGCTCTTCTGCTTCATTTCGGCATCGATGGCCGCCATGACCTTGGGATCGGAGGTCTCGATGTGTTGGCAGCAGTTGATGTAGTTGCCCTTGATCGTGGATTGGATGCGCCCGAGCACCGTGATGCTGGGTAGCTCCCTGGAGGTGAGGACTTGGGCTTCCGCATCGATCTGCTGGATGCGGTTCATCGAAAGCAGCCCGATGCACGAGGTGACGGCGACGACCAGCGTGAATCCGAGCGCGATGCGGCGAGAGAGGGTCCAAATGATCATGTTGCTTCCCGCTTAATCGACCCGTCGGGGAGCTCGATTAAGTGGATTCATGACCAGAACCACGCCCGCGGGAGGCAGCTAAGTCAAAGTGGAGGCAAGCCTGGTTCCCGAGGATATGCAGTTCGGGACTGAAATGCCGTCCCGGGCGTTTCCACCAAAGTGAAGACCTGTAAAGCGCTTTTCCAATTTGGCGAACAACTCAAGGTAAGGACCGTAACCCAGA
>JAHFTI010000535.1 GCA_023265535.1 Opitutaceae bacterium | reverse complement strand
AGCAGCTACAGCCTGGTCGCACACCTGCACCAGCTGTTCCCCAGGCAGCTGCCCCTGCAGGTTAGCCTTTTCTACAACAAGTCCTCCAACTTCCAACCCATGGCAGCCCGCGTGGGACCGCTGAACAATCCCCTGAGCATGCCCACCGGCACCACGGAGGACTACGGTGTGCGGCTCGGCACGAAGGACGGGAAGTATTCCTTCAAGATCAACAAGTACGTCACCAACGTGAAGGACTCGAACGGCACCCATGGTTTCAACAGCTTCTACATGGGGATGCTGTTCACCGACTACCAGAAGGCGCGCAACAAGTACAAGTACGAGCTCAGCGGCAACACCCCTGACAGCTACCACGTGGGTGATCCAAGCAACTGGCTCTACCAACCCAAGACCGGCCAGACCGAGGCCCAGGCCATCAGCGCCATGCAGGCTGATGTGAGCGGGTGGGACAGCCTCATCAAGTCGATGCCTGCCGACTTCTTTTCTGCGTGGAAGATCGACCTGGGCAGCGGAACTCTCGCCGACGCCAAGAACTACAGCTACCAGACCCCGACCGGCTTCACGATCCCCGAGGACAATGTCTCCCGCGGCTACGAGGCGGAGCTTTTCGCCCAGCCCATTCGCGGCCTTCGCCTCAGCGCCAACGTCTCCAAGGCAGAGGCCACGCGCGACAACATCGGCGACCTAGCCTTCAACACCCTGGTCGCACAGATCAACACCGCCCTCAACACCACCGCCGCCGGCTCGCTGCGCAGCAGCAGCAGCTCCACGGCGGCAACCGCACTCGAGTCCTGGAACGCCAACTTCTATGCCAGCTGGCTCTCCGTCAAGGGACAGGAGAGGGCCGCCGTGGGCGAGATGCGCAAGTGGCGCGTCAACCTCATCGCTAACTACGACATCAGCCGCGGTTTCCTGAAAGGCTGCAACCTGGGCCTGGGCTATCGCTGGCAGGACAAGGTCGTGATCGGCTACAAGTACCTCTACAATGATCCGATCCCGCAGAAGGCCACCACGGCGGTTCCCGACATGGGCAATCCCTACTATGGCCCCGCCGAGACCAACATCGACGCCTGGTTGGGGTACTCGCACAAGGTAGGCAAACGCCTCAATTGGCGCACCCAGCTCAATGTGCGCAACATAGGCAAGCACAACTCGCTGATCCCGATCACGACACAACCGGACGGCACGGTCGCCGCCTGGCGCATCGCCGCCCCGATGCTCTGGTCGCTCACCAACACCCTCGAATTCTGAGGGCCTTCCGCCACGCTGGGGAATACGGTTAGGGCGCAGCGGAGAGCCCCTTGGATAAACTCAGGCCCGGAGAAGGTTCACTCCGGGCCTGTTCATGTCCCGGACAGGACAGGTTAAGTAGGAAAATCCATCGAGTCAGGCGGCTCCGGCCCGACACTGCACTCCCATGGGAGACCTTGAAACTTTCAGCACTCCCGCAGTGTTCTTGAGGCAAGACCATGAAATCCCTCGCCGTGCTGCTCCTTTGGACCCTCCTGCTGGTGCTCTGCTGGCCGCTGGCCATCCTCGTCCTCCTCGCCTGGCCCTTCCTCTGGCTGCTCTCCATCCCTTTCCGCATCGTCGGCGTGGTGCTCGAGGCCCTGCTCGCCCTGGTCAAGGCCCTGCTGTTCCTCCCCGCCCGCCTCCTCAAGTAGCACGTCTGGAAGCAGGACGTCCGTGCGTGACGCTTGACTGCACGAATTCAACAGCACCTCCGCGCCGCTTTTGTCCCGCGCAAAGGAACCCCGTGAGCTTGTTTATGTATTATCAAGCCCATGCGAATGAAACACTACCTCTGCCTCCTCTCGGGACTCTTCCTCCTTTCCCTCACCGGCTGCGTCACGCGTTCGATTTCCAATTCCGACTACCGTGGCGGTTGGTACGGCAGGGGCAGCATGTACAAGGGCGAGCTCTCCGAGCTCGACATCCTGGGCACCACCGCCGCCGCCGGTGCCAGCGAGGCCGCCATCGCCACCGCCTTCGAGAATCAGAAGGCCCTCCGCCTCGTGCGCGGCGAGAAGGTCCTGCTCATCCAATCCGGAGCCATGATGCCCGACCCGGCCATGTTGGATGCCGCCGGCAAGTACCTGGACTGCGCCCCGTTTTCCGGTGTACCACCCGAGGCCAAGGATAACCTGGCCACCTCCATCCGCCTGAGGGCCGCCCAAGGAGGCTACCCCTACCTGATCTGCTACTGGGGCATCCTCGAATCCGGCCGCCAGGAACACGAGGGCAGCGCCATCGCCTGGGTGCCCTTCATCGGTGGCATGATCCCCGACTCCAAGGAACTGATGCGCATCAGCCTCAAGGCCATCGTGCTCGATGTGCGCACTGGAAGCTGGAAAATGGCGACCTACCAGAGCGACTCCCTCTCCCGCCAAAGCGCCCACTACACGCGCGAAAACACAGACCAAAAGATGGTCAATGAACTCAAGCGCCGCGGCTACGAGGAACTCATCAGGAACTGCCTCAAGTAAGACCTCACCGGTTTCTTGAGCGCATGAAGTAGATCACCGCAGGCGGCACCGGCACCAGCAGCACGCAGACCAGGGCTCCGAGGGTTTGTCCTGCGCCGGGGGGGGCCTTGACGGCGATGGCCGCCGCCACGAGGGCCATCACGAGCGCGTGGAGCTTGAAGGCCCTGATTTCCTTTGGTGTGAAACCGATGGGAGGTCTGCTGGGTTGCGACATGGCGGAAGAAATCCGGTTGGGCTCAGCTCACTGGCGCACGGTCAACAGTTCGCACTTCACGGCGCGCCTGCTGACCTCGTCAAATTCCACCACGGCACCCGAGAGGCGCACATCGCCCTCGGCCACGTCGAAGCGCCTCGGCATGCCGTCGAGGAAACGCCCGATGACCGCCTTCACGTCGCGCCCGAGCACGCTCTCGTAGGGGCCGGTCATGCCCACATCGCACATGAACGCCGTCCCCTGCGGAAGCACACACGCGTCGGCCGTCGGCACATGCGTATGCGTGCCCAGCACCGCCACCGCACGCCCGTCCAGGTACCAGCCCAGCGCCTGCTTCTCGGAAGTCGTCTCCGCATGCATCTCGCAGAAGGCCGCATCGGCAAGGCCCGCACCCACGGTCTCCTTCAGGCGCCTGTCCGCCTCCAGGAAGGGACACTCGCCCTTCATGCCCACAAAGGTGCGCCCTAGCACGGTGAAAATCGCCAGCCTGAACCCCTTCTTCTCGAGGATCAGCTGAACGCGCCCGGGACAGCTCACCGGCAGGTTCGCCGGCCGGCAGACCTGCTCGAAGCTTCCGATATCCGCCTCCCAGCCTTTCTGGTCCCACACATGGTCCCCCAGGGTGATCGCATCCAC
>JAHFTI010000534.1 GCA_023265535.1 Opitutaceae bacterium | reverse complement strand
CCCTTTTCCCTCAGCCCCCATGCCCAACCAACTCGAACAACTCAAGCAGCTCACGAAGGTCGTCGCTGACACCGGCGATTTCGCTAGCATGAAACAATTCTCGCCGCTCGATGCGACGACCAATCCCTCGCTGATCCTGAAGGCGGCCGCCATGCCGGACTACGCCTACCTGATCGACAAGGCCATCGTCGAGGCCGGCGCCGGCGCCCCGCTGCCGACGATCATCGATCGCCTGCTCGTGCTCTTCGGCCAGGAGATCCTCAAGATCGTCCCCGGCCGCGTCTCCACGGAGGTCGACGCCCGCCTCTCCTTCGACACCGCCGGCACCGTCGCCAAGGCCCGCGAGATCATCGCCCTCTACGAGAAGGCCGGGATTTCCCGCGCCCGCATCCTCATCAAGATCGCCTCCACCTGGGAGGGTATCAAGGCCGCCGAGGAGCTCGAGAAGGAGGGCATCCATTGCAATCTCACCCTGCTCTTCAGCTTCGCCCAGGCCGTGGCCTGCGCCGAGGCGGGCGTGCAGCTCATCTCCCCCTTCGTCGGCCGCATCCTCGACTGGCACAAGAAGGCCACCGGCAAGGATTACGCGCCCGCCGAGGATCCCGGCGTGCTCTCCGTCGCCCGCATCTACGCCTACTACAAGAAGTACGGTTACCGCACCGAGATCATGGGCGCCTCCTTCCGCAACAAGGGCGAGATCCTCGAGCTGGCCGGTTGCGACCTGCTCACGATCGCCCCCTCGCTGCTTGCCGAGCTCGCCGCCTCCGACGCCCCCGTCGTCCGCAAGCTCTCCGCCGAGTCCGCCGCCGCCCTCCAGCAGGCGAAGCTGCACCTCGACGAGAAGGCCTTCCGCTTCGCGCAGAACGAGGACGCCATGGCCACGGAAAAGACCGCCGAGGGCATCCGCCTCTTCTCGGCCGACATCGTGAAGCTAGAGCAGCTCATCGCCTCCAAGCTCCGCTGAACCGGCACCTGCCTGCGGCCTCTTTGGCAGCAGCAGTGAGTTATCCGCCTTCAAGGGCTGCCTTCCACCGGAACGGCAGCCTTTTTTGTGAGTTGGGATCGGTGATGCCTCAGTGGAACCGTCGAGGCATAGAGGGCCTGTAGGCACAGAGGGGCACGGAGGTACACAGGGGACGGAGGGACCTATGGGGAGTGTGGGACACGGACTGACTTCTGTTGTGGGTAGGGGAATTGAGGTTACTGGGTTCCTGTGGTCATTTCCTTGCGTGCCGGAGTGACTTTGCTCTCAGGCAGGGGTGTGGCGCGAGGGTGCCAGGGAACTATTCCGCCCCGCCCCCCTCCAAAAGCGGTCGCCACGCCCGCCTCGCTGCCTTTGACTGGCCGCCTCCTTCACTTCCGCACGCGCGTCGCTCTCCCTTCCTTTTCGCTCCTACCTTTCCCATGCGCCTCAACGTCTCCTGCCTCCTCGTGCTCGCCTCCTGCCTCGCCCTGCCGGCCTTCGCCGAGAACGAACTCACGCGTCGCACCCTGGCCAACGCACCCGAGAGCCCCTCGACCGAGACCGCCCCGATCGCGCCCGCCAAGTCCGCGCCATCGCCCGCGCAGCAGGAATTGCAGTCCCTGGTCTCGCGCCAGTGGCGTCTCTTCTCCGAGGCCACCCGCGAGAACAATCCGAACTTCGACGAGGACAGCTTCAAGCAGCGCTGCCAGGAACTGCTCTTCGACTACGAGTCCTACGTGAAGAAGTACCCCGACGTGGCCGCAGGTTATGCCGCCTACGGCATCTTCCTCTCGAAGGTCGACATGCGCCGCCAGTCCGTCGCCATCCTGCTCAAGGCCAACAAGCTCGATCCCGACCAACCCCTCGTGAAGAACCAGATCGGCAACTACCTCGCCGAGGAGGGCAAGGTCATCGAGGCCTCGAACTATTACACCGCCGCCATCAAGCTCGCCCCCGAGGAGCCCCTTTACCACTACCAGCTCGGCACCCTCCTGCATGAGGGCCAGGACCTTTTCGTGAAGAGTGGGCAATGGACCGCCGCCTCCGTCGAGCGCGCCTCCTTCAGCGCCTTCCAGAAGGCCGCCGAGCTGGCTCCCGGTCGCATCGAGTTCGTTTACCGTGCCTGCGAGGCCTACTATGACCTCACGACCCCGCGCTGGGACGAGGCCCTCGCCGCCTGGGACGCCCTGGAGACGAAAGTATCCACCCCCCTGGAGAAGCAGACCATCCGCCTGCACCGCGCCAACATCCTCATCCGCCAAAAGAAGATGGGCGAGGCGCGTGAGCTTTTGGCCTCCGTTTCCGAGTCCGCCCTCACCAAGCAGAAGGAAAAGCTGATTGCGGACCTGCCCGAAAATGGAAAACAGTGAGCCGCTATGGATATCGGCCTCACGATGGGCGAGCTTCGCAACGGCGCCATCTTCTACATCATCTTCATCGCAAGCCTCTGCGTGCGCGAGTACGCGCATGCCTGGATGGTCGACCGTCTGGGTGACCCCAATCCTGCGGCCCAGGGCCGTGTGAGCATGAACCCGATGGTCCACATGGACCTCATCGGCTCGGTCATTTTCCCGCTCGTCTGCATCTTCATCTTCAAGGGTAATTTTGTGTTCGGCTGGGGCGCCATGCTCATCCCGAACTCCTCCTTCTTTGAGAATCGCCGCAGGGGCGAGGTGCTGGCGGCTCTTGCCGGCCCCTTCGCGAACTTTGTGCTGCTGCTGCTGGCGTCGGTCATCGGGGGACTCGTGCACCGCTTCGATCCGAGCACGGTCGAGCTCTATGAGCGCATCCTCATCGTCAACGTGCTCCTGATTTTCCTGAACATCATCCCGATCCCCCCGCGCGACGGTGGCGTGCTGCTCAAGCACGCGGTGCGCATGTCGGAGGAGACCTACCTGCGCATTGCGCAATGGGGTTTCCTCTTCTGGATCGCGGTGATCCTCATCCCGCCGCTCAGCAAGCTGCTGACGATTGCGGTCCTCAGGATGGGTGATGCGTTCGGCCAGATCTACAACCTCTTCCTCTGATGAGCGCCACCCCACGCAAGACGGCCCCCCGCAAGACCGGTCCCGCCAAACACCCCAGGCCCCAGGGGGCCAGTGTCAGGCCCGTGGGGAACCCGTCTGACGCGGCCAAACCCGCGAAACGAGGGCCATCCAAGGTAACCTCTGCCAAGGCCGCGGCCGCCCCTGCCCCCCGCGTGTCGGTCTCGGCGGTTCCCGTCCCGGTGTTGCTGCCCGATGGCGGCCCCGCCGATGCCGCCCTGCGCAAGGCCTTCTCCCGCTGCACCACGCCCGGCGCCTGGCTCGTGGCGGCGCTGCGCCTCTACGAGAAGCATTCGCTTTCCCTCGGGCAGATCGCGACGAACGCCCACGAC
>JAHFTI010000533.1 GCA_023265535.1 Opitutaceae bacterium | reverse complement strand
CCGGCACCGCCTTCGTGCAGCTCATCGGCACGCCCGCCTACATGAGCCCCGAGCAGGCGGAACTGCGCTGGATGGACGTGGATACCCGCAGCGACATCTACAGCCTCGGGGTCCTGCTCTACGAATTGCTCGTCGGCTGCACCCCCTTCGATCCCAAGCAGCTCACCAAGTCCGGACTGAACGAAATGCGGCGCATCCTGCGTGAGGTAGAGCCCCCGCGCCCCTCGGTCCGACTGGCCAACCTCTCACTGGAGGAGCGCGGCGCCCGCGCCCTGGAAAGGCACTGCGAAGCCACACGCCTGCAGGCGCTCCTTGAAGGGGACCTCGACTGGATCGTGACAAAGACCTTGGAGAAGTAGCGGCGCCAGCGCTACGAGACGGCCAACGGGCTGGCCATGGACATCTTGCGGCACCTCAACCACGAGACCGTGACAGCCCGACCGCCGACCTGGATGTACCGCACGCAAAAGGCGGTGCGCCGCAACCGACTGCTCTTTGCCGCGGGCACGGCCGTGGCCATCGCCCTGATCGCAGGCATGGGGACCTCGACCTGGCTGCTGCTCAAGGAACGCGAGGCACACAAGCGTGCGGTGGAGGCGGAGCGACAGCAGGCACGCCTGCGACATGAGGCCGAAACGCGCGAGAAGATCACACAGGCCACCCTCCTGATCAACCAGGAGCGCTATCCCGAAGTCGACGAACTGCTGCGAAAACTCGACATCACGGAACCCACCGTGGAAGGCGCGGCCGCAGTTCGCGTCCTGGGTGAGTGGCATGCCATCGAAGGCCGCTACCGGCAGGCCTCCGAACTGTTCCGCCTCCTGATGTCCCTGGACACCCTCGATAGCTGGGACGTCCAGTCGCTGGACCCGCTTCGCCTCGGGCCCGTCCTGGTGCTCGGCGGAGACACGGCCGCCTATGTCGCATTCCGCGAGGAGATGCTCGCCAAGTTCCTCGCCAATCCACGTCCGGTCGCGGACCGGGTGATCAAGGCCTGCATGCTCACCCCCGCCGATGACAGGCTGCTGGAAAAGCTCGCCCCCCTTTCGGAGTTGAGCGCCCAGCAGATGCGCGAGGCTGATACGAACGGTGACGCCTTCCAGGCAGCATGGATCAGCATGTCCATGGCGATCTGGGATTACCGCCGCGGCGACCTTCCCAGTGCGGAGCAATGGGCCCAGCGCTGCCTGGCCTACCCCGATTTCAACGCCCCCCGGGCTGCCACCGCACATGCCGTGCTCGCCTTGAGCCTGCAAAAGCGCGGCCTGATCCAGGAGGCCCGCTCGGAGACCCTGAAGGCCCGGGATCTGATCGAGGGGAAGTCGCGCGTTCCCCAGGGCCGCGGCACTCCTGTGCAGGGCTTCTGGTTCGACTGGGCTTTCGCCAAGATACTGCTCCGCGAACTGGAGACGGTCGGGGGCGAAGCCAGGCCCTGAATCTGGCTGCCGCTACCTGCTGCATGGCATTGAGTTGCAATGCGGGGCGAATTTGTGCCCCCGACATGGCAGTTTTCGGGCGCTTTTGTCGCATGTGGTGATGCAGGACGATCGTGCCACCCCGCGCCGTCCCCTACCCGTCCATCCCCAGGGCGGCTGCCTCCCACCTTCAGTCCTTTCAGGGTCAATGGTTGACCGGGCGTGGCTTCGAATTCCGTCCCCGGGGGGGGATGGAATGACAGACGGAGCCACGCCCCTCCGGCCCTCCTCCGCCGCCGGTCGCGTATCCACATTCTCACTACTCCCCAATGAACACAAAGAAACTCTCGGTCCTGGAAAAGGTCGGCTTCGGCGCCGGCGACATGGCGGTGAACGTCGTGTGGTCCTCCATGGCCCTGATCCTGACCTATTTTTACACCGACATCTACGGGCTGCGCACGGAGCACCTCGGCATGCTTTTCTTCCTCCCCCGCATGATCGACGCCTTTGCCGACGTGGTCATGGGCATGATCACGGACGCTCACACGACGCGCTGGGGACGCTACCGTCCCTACCTGCTCTACGGTGCTGTTCCCTTCGGCATTGCGGTCATGCTGGTCTTCACCACCCCCGACTTCGACTATTCAATGAAACTGGCCTGGGCCTACGTGTCGTACACGCTGCTCATGCTGGTCTTCACCAGCGTCACCATTCCCTACATCTCGCTGCCCGGCGTGATCACGGATGACCCCAAGGACCGGCTCTC
The DNA here is from genome assembly GCA_023265535.1 of Opitutaceae bacterium. Taxonomy (GTDB): domain Bacteria; phylum Verrucomicrobiota; class Verrucomicrobiia; order Opitutales; family Opitutaceae; genus MWDT01. The sequence continues at coordinate 1,169 of JAHFTI010000533.1, read as the reverse complement.
GGCAAACGGCTACCGGCTCTTCTTTGCCAAGGCCGCTGCCCTGATGGTGACGACCTTCGTGCCCCTCTTCGCCGCACGCTGGGGGGCGGACCACAAGGCCACGGGCTACCAGGTGTCCATGGCACTCATGGCGGCGATCGCCAGCCTTCTCTTCATCTTCTGCTTCTTCACCACGACGGAGCGCGTGAAGCACACAATCGAGCGCAAGCCGCTCTCCCTGCAGCTCTCGCTGCTCCTCCGAAACGACCAGTGGCTCATCCTCGCGGCCGTCTGCGTGATCGGGACAATCGGCTACGTCATCCGCGGCTCCGTCGCGATGTACTATGCCAAGTACTTCCTCAACGGCGACACCGGCGTCGTCTCGACCTTCATCACCGTGGGCGTGGCGGGCAACATCCTGGCCATGGTGGCGTCCACCTGGATCACCAAGAAATTCTGCAAGCTGCAGCTCTTCCGCTGGACCCAGGTCATCGTGTTTGTGCTCAGCGCGGCGATGTACTTCCTGGTCCAACCCGGCGACATCCTCCCGGCCTATGTCTTTTTCTTCGTGATCAACTTCGTGGTCGACCTGCACGCCCCGGTGTTCTGGTCGGCGATCTCGGAAGCCGTCGACTACGGTGAGAAACGCAGCGGCAAGCGCGTCGCGGGCATGGCGTTCGGAGGCATCTCCTGGTGCCAGAAGATGGGCATGAGCCTGGCGGGCCTCATCCTGGGCTTCCTGCTCACCCACTTCCAGTACGCGCCCGACCAGGCACAGAGCAGTTTCACGCTCAATGGCATCGCCCTGCTGCTCACCGTCATCCCCGGAGCCTTCCACCTCGTCATGGGCCTCCTCATGTTCCGCTACAAGATCACCGACCGCTACTACACGGACATGCTCCGGGAGGGAACCCCGGCGACCGCCCCGAGCCAGGCCTGACACTTCGACTCACACGCATCATGATCCTGAATCAACCGCTCATTCTCCAACGCGCCGATCCCTTCATCCTGAGGCATTCCGACGGCTACTACTACTTCACGGCCTCAGTCCCCGAATACGACCGCATCGAGCTGCGCCGCTCGCGCACGATCAGCGGGCTCCCCGAGGCCACGCCGGTCGCAGTCTGGCACAAGCCCTCGACCGGCCCCTTCAGCGAGCTGATCTGGGCCCCTGAGATCCATTTCAACCA